>JBBDMD010000070.1:0-1197 GCA_040878515.1 Balneolaceae bacterium
TTATTATTTGTATTTTGCTTCAAAAATAAAATAAGATATGCCCGGTTCCTCCAAATCCTTTTACAGCCATATCGCGCAAACCAGCGATTCTCCCATGGGATTGGAGATTGAAAGTGCTGAAGGATGCTATATTTTCACAAAGGATGGGAAAAAATACCTGGACCTGATTTCAGGTATAGCGGTGAGCAGCCTGGGCCACCGGCATCCACGGGTCATTGAGGCTATCCGGAAGCAGATTGACAGCCATCTGCATGTTATGGTGTATGGAGAATATGTACAGGAACCTCAAAGCAGGTTCGCACAGCTCCTTTGTGATCATCTCCCTGAACAGCTGGATCGGGTTTACTTTGTAAACAGCGGGACAGAAGCCAATGAAGGGGCTCTTAAGCTTGCAAAAAAACATACGGGCAGAAGTAAACTGGTAGCATTTCACAACAGCTATCACGGAGATACACACGGCTCGCTGAGTGTGACGGGTCGTGATATATACAGGAACCCATATGAGCCGCTGCTGCCAAATGTACACTTTATTGATTTTAACAATCCGGATCAACTGGATGCTATTGACACTGAAACTGCAGCTGTTATTATGGAACCGATCCAGGGAGAAGGCGGGGTGATTCCGGCAAATCCGGGATGGATAAAAAAGGTGCGACAGCGATGTACGGAGACGGGTTCACTTCTGATATTTGATGAAATTCAGACCGGGTTTTTCAGAACCGGAACTCTTTTTGCATTTGAACATTACGGTGTAGTACCGGACATCCTGTGCCTCGCGAAAGCCATGGGAGGAGGGATGCCAATGGGTGCATTTGTTTCATCATCTGAAATCTTCAAGGCATTTATGTACGACCCGCCGCTGAATCATGTAACCACATTTGGCGGGCATCCTGTCTGTTGCGCCGCTGCACGTGCGAATCTGGAAGTTTTGCTGAGTGAGGATTTTGGCCGGAAGGCTTATGATATTGCAGAGATAGCATGCCATACCCTGCGGGGAGATGGAATTGTGGAAGTTCGCGGCAAAGGAGGCATGCTGGGACTGCAGCTGAGGGATTCGGACCTCACTCATAAAGTAGTAAACGATTGCATGAAGAAGGGGATCATTTTAGGCTGGACCCTGCACTCCAATTCACTCATTCGAATTGCACCGCCCCTGATTATTGAACAGGATGTTCTTGAGAAAGCCCTTATTGAAAT
>JBBDMD010000071.1:0-6091 GCA_040878515.1 Balneolaceae bacterium
TCAAAGACTTCAGGAAGTCACAACCTTTGTTTTTGATAAAACCGCAACATTGACCCATGGAAAACCCCGGGTTGTAGATTGGATACCCCTGACGGATGACAAAACCATACTTCAAAAAACAGCGGCCGTTGAAAATTTATCGGAACATCCGGTCAGCAGGGCAATTACGGAATATGCCAAGGCAGCTGGTAATGAGGGCTTCGGGAAATATGAAGTTTCGGAGTTTGAATCAATAACCGGAATGGGTGTTACAGCAATTGTGGATAATGAGAAAATTCTGGCCGGAAACAGAGAACTGCTTGATAGATTCTCCATTGACCCTGAAAAATCAGTACAGGAAAAAACTGATGAACTGCAAGCGGGTGGAAAAACTGTAATTTATATAGTCATTGGAAAAAAACTTACCGGCCTGGCCGCCATTAAAGATACCGTTAAGGAGCAGACTCCCGCAATGATCCGTGAACTGCATCAAATGGGGTATAAAACCATGATGCTTACAGGCGATCAGAAGCAGGTAGCAGAAATCATTGCAGATGAAATAGGGTTGGATGATGTACTTGCCGGGGTGAAACCGGGCGAGAAATCCGGTGCGATTCGTGAGCTTCAAAAGAGGGGTGAAGTAGTAGCTATGGTTGGCGACGGCGTGAATGATGCTCCGGCACTCTCCCAGTCGGATGTTGGTATTGCACTTGGAACAGGGACGGATATCGCTATCGAAGCAGGATCAATCATACTTATTGATGGAAATCCGATGGGTGTTCTTCGTGCCGTTCATTTAAGCAGAGAGACATTCAGAAAGATCCGGCAAAATCTCTTTTGGGCATTTTTCTATAACGTGATCATGCTTCCTGTTGCAATGATAGGGTGGATGCATCCGGTAATCGCAGAGATCGCAATGGCATTGAGTTCACTGAATGTAGTAGGTAATTCGAAACGTCTTCAAAAGAAATCTATCGGGTAATTGTGGATAATATTCTTTTTTATTTAAAATTATTTTTTTTGATGTAACAATTTTGCTTCTGAATCATCATTTTTACAGATACAATGAAACAAAATTATAATGTGTAGTGTTGCGAAAATTATTGTGGATAACTTGATCTTATAGAAATAAATAGTTACATATATACATTCAATTACACGCTATCACTATCACAGCAAAACTTGCTCAAAAAAATGAAAAACTGGAAAACGCTGCTCTTTAAAGTGGCACTGTTGGTTGTTATCGCTATCGTTGCTTTTACCGGATAAATACTTCGGCACATTCTGTTGAGATAGGTTTCAAGAAAGTCATTTATTAACTTCACCTGAAAGCTTCTGAACAGAATTTCATGTCTCAAAAAAATTTATTCCTAAAAAATAATCCGGAAGTACTCCATCAGCTACTGGATGGTATGCCGGACTGCTGTATTGTTTATAAAAGATCCGAATCTTCTGTTGAAGCTGTTTACGCTAACCGTTCTTATTGCCTTGTAACCGGTTTTAGTCAGGACGAAATTGGAAGTCAAAATCCGGTTTTACAGTCACTTCTCAGGAAAAGTGAACAGCTTTATGATGAGGCTTTTCAAAAGTTGGATGGCAATAATGTTTTTGATCATCAACTGATCTGTAAAAGGAAAGACGGCACACCCTTCTGGGCACTTGTTAAATTTATACCACTCAGCACAGATAAAAATTCGGACAACTATTTTGCGATCTGTTTAAAAAATATTTCATCACTGAAAAAAAGTGAAAATGATCTTCAGAAAGCATTAACCGATGTGCAGGCTTCTAAGAAATTAAAGGACAGATTTTTAGCGAATATGAGTCATGAGATGAGAACCCCGATGAATGGAATTCTTGGGATGACTCAGTTGCTGTATAAATCCTCACTTACAGATGAACAGTTGGATTACGTTCAATCAATCGAATCTTCAGCAGAAAATTTGCTCGCAATTATTAACGACATTCTGGAGTTCAATCTAGTTCAATCTGGCGCACTTAATATAGAACAGAAACCATTTAAGTTGCATCAACATCTTAAAGAGTTATTCAATACTCTTAAAGAGAAAGCAAATGAAAAAGATCTCTCTCTTGAGCTAGTATTCACGAAGCAGGTACCGGATAATGTAGTTGGTGATCCTGTGCGAACCATTCAGATAATTCATAACCTGGTGAATAATGCCATCAAATTTACCCGCCATGGCCGGGTTGTTGTTATTGTGTCATTAATAGAAGAGAAAGAAAAAGAGGTGAAGGTTGAATTTATAGTTCGCGACACCGGAATCGGAATTCCTGAAAAATTACTTAATTCAATTTTCTACAGTTTTAGCCAGGCCTCCAAGGTTACCACATTTAAATATGGTGGAACCGGCCTGGGGTTGTCCATTGTATATCAGCTGGTTAACAGGCTGGATGGCCGGATAACCGTTGAAAGTAAAGAAGGAGAAGGAACTGAGTTTAAAGTACTCATTCCATTCCAAAAATCGGAAATTAATGAGAAGATGAAAAAAATTGAAAAGGATTCGATGCCGGATCAAAAAGAGGTGCTGGCTAATCATACAGTATTAGTTGTTGATGATCACCCGATTAATCGAAAAGTGGTAAAAGGAATGCTGAAAAAAGTTGGATGCTCAGTAAAAGAAGCCGAAAGCGGAGAGGATGCAATAGAACTATTGAAAACAAATGAATATTCTGCTGTTCTGATGGATATTCATATGCCGGGCCAGGGAGGGTTAGCGGTAACGGAAAAAATCAGGGAAATGGATCGGCCGGGCCTGAATTCAATCCCCATTATAGCTATTACCGCTTCGGTTCTGGATCGGGATATTGAGGATTGTAAAGCAGCCGGTATGAATGATTTTATTGCTAAACCATTTACATTTGATGAATTAACTAAAATATTGAAGGCTCATATTTTTAAGGAAGAAACGCACTCTTCAACATTTAAAAATATTGAAGATACTGCCGTACAGAGTACCATAAATATAGATGTGCTCTACGATTTAGGCGGGGGTGATCCTAAAATTATAAATAAATTGATGGATCTCTACCTGGAACAAACACCAGAGTTTTTAAAAAATCTTCTAAAGGAACATGAAGACGGCAATTATTATGAAATGAGTCAAATTGCCCATAAAATTAAACCTACCTACTCCTATGTGGGAGTGGATCATGCCACTGAATTGGCAGAAACTCTTGAAGAAGCAGGAATAAATGAACCCATCAATAAAGAAAAAATTGATGATTTGGTTACAAGGCTCAAAAAAATAACGGAACAAACCATTGAAGAGCTGAAAAGTGTTCGTTCTTCGGATTAAAAATATTTGATCATCTCTATATGTGGAATACCATCTAATAAATAGGAGTCGCCCTCAGCAAGAAAACCAAACTCCTCATAATAATTCAGAAGCGGAAGCTGGGCTTCAATCCTCACTGAATTCTCCCCCCGGTTTTTTAATATTTGCAGTGATTCTGCGATAAGTTCTCTGCCCGTCTTTTGACCCCGGTATTTTTTTTGAACAATGATTCGTCCCAGGGAGACTTCTTTATACTTTTCCCCGGCGGGTACAATTCTTGAATAACCAGCCAGTTTCTCTCCATCCATTAATAACAGATGTTCAGATTTTTGATCCAGGTTATCTATATCATTATATACACAATTTTGTTCGATGATAAATACATCCTGCCTGAGTTTCAGGATTTTATACAACGTGAATACATCAATATCTGAAAATGAAGTAAAATGAACCCGGTTCATAGTTGATTTTTTGCTTTATAAATTATCTTTTATTCAATATAAATATGTAAAGTATGAGCGTGATGAACCCGGGAAATTAATTCAATATCCGGTGTCCAGAACTTTTTTAATAAAATTAGTCATTGTATTTACTCAGGATTGGAGATTATAACCTTTATATTACTTTTATAATCTGAATATCATTCATATAAGTTTGAACTCTTCTGAAATGCAAGGCATCGGTTTTTCTATATTTTTTGGAAGTTAACAGTATATACTACAGAATTTATTTTTTTGCATGATCACTCAAAAAGTAACTGTTAAAAACAGCTCCGGGCTGCATGCCCGTCCATCATCAGTATTAGTAAAAGTTGCATCACGTTTTAAATCAGATTTTTCAATTCGCATGTATGGATTTAAAATAAACGGGAAAAGTATCCTTGGCGTAATGACACTTGCAGCAGAAGAAGGTGCCGAGATGGAATTAATATGGGACGGCCCTGACGAAAAGGAAGCGATGGAAACAATAGTTGAACTATTTGAGAATAAATTTGGAACTGATACGGATTAGGTTGATATGTCGAATCACAAATCAAGAAATATTTCCGGTATACCGGCATCTCCCGGAATTGGGATAGGAAAAGTGTGGGTATTGAATAATGAGACAAAAAAAATTCATCCCGAAAAAATTGATAATGAGGAAATTACCGAACATGAAGAAAAGTTAGACCGGGCAATCAAACAGGTAGTTAATGAACATAAAGACTTAAAGAATGATGCTGAAGATGAAGAGATAAAACAGATTATTGAGGCCCAGATTCAGATACTTAAAGATCCGGAACTCAACGATACTATCAGAGATAATATCAAAGAGAAAAAATACTCTGTATACTATTCAATTTTTAGCGCCTTTAATGACTATATACGCGTGATGGAACAGGCATCGGCACAATGGCTTCACGAACGCCTTGTGGATATTGTATCTATTCGCGATCAGCTCATTGAAGCGGCCAAAAACAGGAAGCAGGGCCTGCACATTCCGGAGGGTAGTATTGTTTTTGCAACGGAAATATCACCCACATTGATGATACAACTCAGTAAATCAAATGTTCTGGGAATTGTAATGGAGAAAGGAGCTTTAACTTCACATGCGGTAATTCTTTCCCAGTCGCTTGGTATTCCGTGCGTTGTTGGGGCGCATTGGCAAAAGTATAAGCCAAAAAATCAGACAGATGTGTTGCTGGATGGAGAAACCGGTGAAGTGATTCTGTTTCCTGACTCATCTGCCATCAAATTGTTTCACAAGCGCGAGAAGAATCAGCAGGCAGAGATTCAGAAGGCCTTGAAATGGGCTGAAAAACCAAATAAGACCGAATGTGGGACCGAATTTACGTTACGGGCAAATGTTGAGTTTTTAGAAGAGATGCAGAGGCTGAGTGTTTACGGTGCAAAAGGAATCGGCCTGCTTCGAACAGAAACCATTCTTTTCCAGACCACAGAGTTTGATGTTCAGGAACAGGTAAAATTTTATTCACAAATTCTGAAAGAGAGTAATAAAGAAAGTGTTACTATCAGATTGTTTGATGCGGGTGGGGATAAGCTTCTCGAAAATTTTGAAGTAGAATCGAACCCATTTCTGGGATGGCGTGGAATTCGTATGCTGCTTGATGAAGAAGAACTGCTCAGAAAACAGCTGGAAGCTATCTATACCACATCCGGGCGGTACCGAACGCAAATAAAACTGCTGATTCCGATGATTTCCAGGGCTAGTGAAATTATTGAGATTAAAAATCATATAGCCGCGGTTCAAAAATCACTGACTAACAAAGGAATCCCATTTGATGATGCTATCCCGGTGGGAATTATGATAGAAGTGCCCAGTGCGGCTTTAATGGCAGAAGAGTTGGGCAAACATTGTGATTTTTTCAGTATTGGAACCAATGATCTGACTCAGTACACACTTGCTGTTGATAGGGTGAACGACAGGATTTCAAAGCTGTTTCAGCCAAATGATCCTTCAGTATGGAAATTAATCAACATGACAATTCAGGCAGCCAACAGGAATAATATTCCTATAGCTGTATGCGGAGAAATGGCTGCAAAACCAAAAGAGGCGGCCTGTTTTTTAGGTCTTGGAATCCGGGAATTAAGCATGAATACGAGCTCTATTCCAAAAGTAAAATCGATGCTGTGCAGCCATTCTCTTTCCGAAATGCAATCGCTTGCAGCAACTGTTGTAAAGGCTAGAGATATAAATGAAGTATTGGATCTGATGAATAGATGGGTATAATTTGGGGTTTCGGGTTGATATTTGGCGAAGTGAATAATTATGAGCAAAGAGGCATTTAAAACAGAGTATTTCAAAAATCAGCTTCA
>JBBDMD010000072.1:0-6076 GCA_040878515.1 Balneolaceae bacterium
AGGTATTGATGGCCTGCATAGGTGCCCCCGTTGAGCAGCATAAACGAGTAAGTTGCAATATCCCGGGCAGAAGCAAAAAGGCCGGCATGTCCGGCAACACCATCCATAAAGTAGGCCCGTTCATCATGCACTACACCCTGAACAATTCCTCGGTTGTAAACATCATCAATCTCGGTTGGCGGGATACGCCGGGTCATCCAGCTTCCCAATCGTGCCGGGTTATAATGGCCGGCATACATGCCCATCGGGTAGAAGAACCGGTTGCGGATATAACGGTCGATTCTTAAACCGCTCACTTCTTCCACAATTTCGGCCAGCAGAATGAAGCCGAGGTCGCTGTATACATATTTTTCGCCGGGTTTATTCTCCAGCGGTTCATTTTTGATTGCGTTCAGTATTTCGGCCCGGGTTTTCAGCTTGTCTACATACACTTTAAAGGCGGGCAGTCCCGAGGTATGCAGCAGGAGGTGTTCGATGGTAATATCCCTGCGGTCGCCTTCACTGAACTCAGGAAAATATTTTCGGACAGGATCATCGAGGGAGATTTCACCTTCTTCAAACAGTTTCATGATGGAGGTAGTGGTTGCCAGTACCTTGGTGAGTGATGCCAGGTCGAACACATCGGTATTCATCACCTCTTTTGTTTTGGAGTAATCGTGATAGCCGTACCCTTCATGCCAGGCCAGGATTCCATTTTTCACAACGGCAACCACACCACCCGGAAAGGTGGAATCATCAATAGCCTGCTGCATGATCATATCTACGGCCAGCAATGAGTCTGTACTCAAACCGGCAGCCTCCGGACGGTCGGGCCGCAGGGCTGTGTGATTAAATGTGAGCCCGTCGCCAAATTCATTCATACCGGGGATGGAGACCGGCAGTTTTCCCTGAACTTCAGCCGCACCAAAGAGAGCGGGTACGGACTGCATCACCTGGTTGCTGTCTGACGACCAGGCCAGCAGGTGAACATCGGTTTCCGGGAGATCCTGAATCACATAGGGATTGCCAAAGGCCATCAATACGGTTGGTTTATTGCGTGCGGTGAGTAGTTTAAGCAGGCGGCGATGCTCTTGATCCAGCTGTATGGGCTGATGTGAACGGACCATAATAAAAGATCCGATAATGATCAGATCAGCCGTATCGGCGGCTTTCAGAATTGTCGCTTTCTCTTCACTGCCGGACCGTTTATCAAGCGTATGAAAAGTTACATTATTATGGTAATTTCTGATTTCACGGGCCAGATTGCTGCCCGTGGACCCGGATTCGTCATCAGCTACCGCCACCACAAGCACACGCAGAAAATCTTTGTCCCTGATGGGTAAAATATTTCGGTTATTTTTCAGGATCGTTACCGATTTGCGGGCAATGGTATTGGCTATGGTTTGATAGGTAGCTGTGTGAATCCGGCTGCTCAGTGCATCGATATCAACCTGATGCGATTTAAACACGCCCCGCTCTTTTTTAAGTTCCAATATCTTTTGAACAGACTGATCGATTCTCACTTCACTGATGCGACCCATCTGAACGGCCCGTTCTATTTCGCTGATGGCCGTCATCTCATCCGGGCTGATCACCATAAGATCGGCACCCGCAAGCAGAGCCTGGATTACGGCTTCTCCGGGTGAAAATTTATCAGTGATCCCTTTCATCTCCAGGCCGTCGGTTACTACCAGGCCTTTAAAGTTCAGGGAATCGATCAGGATTCGGCTCAGTATGCTTTCATCAAGCGTGCCGGGTAAGTCAATATTTTCGCTAATGTTGGGATATGCAATATGGGCACTCATTACGCTTTCTAAACCATTTTTAACGGTAACCCGGAATGGGACCAGCTCCAGCGAATCAAGCCTGGCATAATCGTGATGGATAACCGGCAGGGATAGATGGGAATCGGTGTCGGTATCCCCATGACCGGGAAAATGTTTAGCTGTAGCCAGTAAACCCTCACTCTGCACGCCATCAATAAAATACTGGCCAAATTTGGCAACCATATTCGGATTGGCCGAAAATGAGCGGACATTGATCACCGGGTTTTCCGGATTGTTGTTTACATCCAATACCGGGGCGAACACCTGGTGAACTCCCAGTGCCCGTGCTTCCCTGGCGGTAATTTTACCGGCTAAATAGGCATTGGATGGATCACCCGTAGCGGCAATACCCATGGCGGGGGTGAATCGTGTTGCTTCGCGAACCCTCATGGCAGCCCCGTATTCCATGTCCTGTGTGATCCAAAGCGGAATTTTAGAAATGTCCTGGAGTTTATTGGTCATCAACGCCTGGCCGTATACATCACCTCTCATGAAAATAACACCTCCGATATTGTAGCGGGCGATCATTCGTTTCAGTCGTAAATAGTGCAGTTCATGATCGTTGGTAAAGTTACCGTATGCGGGCACCACAAACAGCTGCCCGATTTTTTCCCTGAGCGTCATGGACAACATCAGTGAATCCACATCCACTGAGTTTTCGACCTGAACGGCTGGAGCCTGGAACTGACGATCGGGTATCGGTTCTTCCAGCTGGGGAATTTCCGGAAGAGGCTGATCGGTCATCTGCTCACCTGTTTTACAGGAAAAAAACAGCGTTGCAATCAGGAACAGGGATAAAACAACTTTCAACTTTAACAAAACTTCAGGGCGTCTGGTAAATAAATGATTCATTCTGTTCAAAAAGCACTTTAATTGTTGAAGATGATGATAATTAATTTGGAAGGTACGTTGTAGTCCGGAAACTTGTCTGGTCAAAGAATGTACTGTCGTTATAAATGTACCGGTAGGTACCATCCAGCCATAGCTCCGTCTGATCTCCGTAGTGTGAGGATAGTGGGTTGCCCGACTGGCCGGTAGGCAAAACGGAGTAACTTCTACCGGGCTGAGAAAAATCGATAATCCGCCGGATGGATGGCCCCATGGTAACATTAAAGGGATCCAGCCAGCTGTATTGAGCTTTATTAAGGCTCATTCCATGGCCCCGAACTGCATACGGGCCCTTTGTAAACAAATTGTCCACAATCATGGTGAATGAGCCGGGTGTGTCCGGGTCCCCGGATGCTTCGGCCAGGAGCGGTGGCTGCAGTGACAGGGATAGGAGATTTTCCCAACGCCACTCAAAAAGTTCAGGGCCGAATCTTTCGGTCAGTTGATCGATGGTCTGGCTCATACTCATACGGATGATATCATTTCTGGAACTGGATGAGGTTATGTCTGCATCATTAAAAAAGGAGCTGTTATCTCTTAGCATACGGCTAACGATCATTACCGGCAGATGTTCCAGCCTGATCAGCGACTGGTAGAGTTCCTCTCCAATATCATCTACGAGGATGTTGTGTGAGAGATTGATGAAGAATGTATCGAAGATGGATGCCGCCGTAGAGTTCGGAACGTACTCGTAGTCCCAGTTTTGAAGGTAGGAAAGCACATTTTCAAACTGCCCGTCTTCATCGCCGCTGCGCAGAACCGGTAAAATCAGTTCAGTCATTTCCCGGGCATGTTCAGAAAAAGCATCATACTGCATCAGCTGCATATCCTCAACGGTTAAACTGTCGCTTGTTGAAAGATATTGGTTGATACGCATTATTCTGGAAGGGGGCTCCCAAAACGTTGAAAGATAGTGCGGATAGTTATCGGTATGCATTTTATTGTTTGCGTGAGCCACGAATTCTTCAGGCGGATTCACCAGGTGCGGAAGTTCATCAAACGGGATTAATCCCTGCCAGTTGTAAGAGGGATCCCAGCCATAACGAAAGGCTATTGGGTTGTAGTCTCTGACCGGCAAACCGGCTCCGCTGAAAAGCGCGATATTATTTTGATTATCGGCATATATAAAGTTCATAGCCGGCGACTGAAACTGCCGAACAGCCTCTCTGAACTGCTGCATGGTCTGAGCTTTGTTCATACGGTAGATCGCCCAGAGTTCCTGGCTTACCTGATGTCCCATCCATTGAAAAGAGATTAGTTTATCATCCATCAGCTGTTCATTGGGATAAATATCGCTGATGATGGGGCCATGCTGAGTATGCCTGACCCTCATCAGGTGATCATCGGAATCTTTAACCTTTATGATTTCATCCTGGTATGTGAAAGGCCGGTAGTCCACTTCATTTGAGAGGCTGTCGGCAACATATCTGCTGCTATTGTCCGGATCAGCCTGTTCAATAAAAAAATCGGTATCGTCTGCCATCATATTGGTGATGGTCCAGGCAATGTTCTCGTTATTACCCAGTACGATGAAGGGTGCACCGGGAATGGTGGCCCCGGTAATAGTCATTGAAGGGGAGGAGTAGTGCATTTCGAACCAGAACCCGGGGATACTCAACCCCATATGAGGATCACCGGATAAAAACGGTTGTCCCGATGCGGTTTTATTTCCGCTTACGGCCCAGGCATTACTGCCAAAGTTATTCCCGCTCTTTTCAAGTAAGTTTCTGATCTCAAGTTCTTGTTCCATGAAAGACTGCAGAGCGGAAGCAATCGTTCCGGACTGAGATTCATTCAGTGTTGTGGGGAAACGGTCGTCGTAGCTGGGAATCAGCTCCCGGAGATCGGGGGGCGAGAGTGTTTCAGCCAGGTGCCCATAAATGGTTTCACTCCACCAGTGTACATTCTGATCCCAGGCCATTAACCGCGACATGGCGATAGAGTGTGTGGGCGTCCAGGGAATGGGTTGCACATCAAGCAGAGAGAACTCTACCGACAGATTTCTGCTGTTCTCCTCAACATACTGATTCACTCCCGCGGAGTAGATTTCAAGAAAGCGTATGAGTGAATCGGGCGCTTCTGATTCGATTTTTTTGGCTGTTTGCCAGATACCAATTGTACGCTGGTATCGGTCAACAGACAACAGATCTTCCCCGAGAAATTCAGAAAACCGGCCTTCTGCAGCCATTTGGGAGAGCGTCATCTGCCAGAGACGCTCCTGTGCATGAATATAGCCGGCTGTAAAGTAGAGATCCTCTTCATTTTGGGCATATATATATGGAACTCCGAACGGATCCCAGTGGACATCCACCGGTTCTTGCAGCTGTTCCATCGTAAATGATCCGGTATAGTCGGGAAGAGGCTTGTAGAATGTCCAGTAAGCACCCAGGGCGGCCAGGCCAATCAGTAAAATCGTCAGAAAAAGAATAAACCGAAGTAATAATCTCATGAACAAAATTTTGTAATATAGAAGTAAACAGGCAGGAAGATTGAAAATTCCATTCAAAATACATACTCTCAAAGCCGAAAGAAATGAATATTCACATGAAAGAACAGGAGCGATGAAATGAGCGAAATTAAAAAAGTAGCTGTCATTGGCGGCGGAACTATGGGAAATGGTATTGCACATGTGTTTGCCCAGAATGGTTTTAGCGTGAACCTGGTGGAGACTACTCAGGAGTTTGCTGACCGTGCAATGAACACAATCAACAAAAATCTGGCCCGTCTTGTTAGCAAAGAGAAGATTACGGAATCGGAAAAAGCGAAAATTCTGGATCGGATCGAGCCGCACCTTGATATGAAAGCCGCCGTGCAGGATGCCGATCTGGTTGTGGAGGCCGTACCTGAAAATTTTGATCTTAAGAAGAAAATCTTCCGGGAAATTGATGAACTTGCCCCGGAACATGCAATTCTGGCAAGTAATACTTCGTCTATTTCCATCACTAAACTGGCAGCCGTAACAGGCAGGCCGGATAAATTTATTGGGATGCACTTTTTCAACCCTGTTCCCGTAATGAAGCTGGTGGAGGTGATCAATGGCCTGGAAACAGCACATAAAACAACGGAACTGATTCTTGAGACATCAAAAAAGCTGGGTAAAGTGCCTGTACCGGCAGAGGATTTTCCGGGGTTTGTATCCAACAGGGTTTTAATGCCGATGATTAACGAAGCCATATTCTGCGTACATGAAGGTGTGGCAACAGCAGAGAATGTGGATGAAGTGATGAAGCTCGGAATGGCGCACCCTATGGGCCCGCTGAGGTTGGTTGACTTTATCGGCCTGGATGTTTGCCTCGATATTCTGAATGTTCTGTATGAAGGATTTAAGGATCCCAAATACAGGCCCTGTCCGCTGCTCGTAAAAATGGTAGACGCCGGCAAAC
>JBBDMD010000073.1:0-1172 GCA_040878515.1 Balneolaceae bacterium
TTCAGATCAAACTTGTAATCTTTGTTTTGGTAGTTCATATATTACCCTCATCAATTCTAACACTGTTCCCAAAAAGAAAATAATACCCGGTTGTTCATCTCTACGAATCATCAGGCTATCAGTTACAAAAAAGAATCTGCATTATCTTACGGGATTCTCATATTTTAATTTAAAACAATACAAACAGATATTTTTTATGATTTTTCATTTTCGTAATGCTTTAACAGCCACATTATTTCTACTGATTTTTATCTCATGTAATCCAGCTCCTGAGGAGCGAGGAGCCGACCTTCAATCCTTTGACAGAGAACAGCTTTTGGAGGATATCTCGTGGCTGTCGGCCGATAGACTGGAGGGTCGGAGAACGGGTACGGCTGGAAACAGAATGGCACAGGATTATATTGAAGCACGGTTTGATGCCCTTGGTTTAGGCCAGTCAGGAGACAGTTTCAGGCATTCTTTTGATCACACAAATAGGCAGAATGAAAATCAGGTGACTGAGGCGGTAAACTTAATCGGTATCATTGAAGGCAGTGAAAACCCCGGCCGGTATATAGCCGTTACTGCGCACTATGATCATTTGGGAGTTCAGAATGGGGAGATTTATAATGGAGCTGATGATAATGCTTCCGGAACAGGTGGTCTGCTGGCTGCCGCAAGATACTTTTCGCTGAATAAGCCTGAAAACAGCATGATTTTTATTGCTTTTGATGCCGAGGAGCAGGGACTGGCCGGTGCCCGTCATTTTGTAAGCGACCCTGCGGTTCCGCTGGATCAGATAGAGCTGGTTCTGAATATGGATATGATCAGCAACAATTTTGAGAATGAGCTCTATGCGGTGGGAACCTCTCATTACCCGTTTTTAAAACCGATGATTGAATCGGTAACAACCGATTCGGAAATTAATGTGCTGTTTGGATATGATACACCGGATGCCCCGCAGGACTGGACCACCGCTTCAGATCACGGGCCATTTCACCAGGCGGGAATACCGTTTATCTATTTTGGAGTGGTAGATCATCCTCATTACCATCAGCCCAGCGACACCTATGAAAATACTAATCCTGAATTCTATGTAAACACGGTTGAAACCATTATCAGTGTACTTGTGGCTATGGACTCAAGGCTGAATGAGGTGATTGACGCTCAAAATGAGCAGCCTGTGAATTAAT
>JBBDMD010000074.1:0-5023 GCA_040878515.1 Balneolaceae bacterium
GCATCCAGTGCAGCCCGGCAGCCGGTACCGGCTGCTGTTACAGCCTGGCGGTAAATTGGATCCATTGCATCTCCGCTCGCAAATATTCCTGGCATGTCTGTCTCAGTAGACTGCCCTTTGGTTTGTATGTAGCCTACATCATCCATGGTAAGCACACCTTTAAAGAGATCTGTATTGGGTTTGTGGCCGATGGCGACAAAAACCCCTGTTACATCTTCAAGAGTGGTTATTTCACCAGTATTTCTATTTTTAATGGCAGCACCTTCCACTACATTGTCGCCCAGCACTTCCTGGAGTTCGGAATTCCAGATGAATTCAATTTTTTCATTCTCAAACGCCCGGTTTTGCATGGCTTTCGAAGCCCGCAGTTCATCACGACGGTGAATAACCGTTACCTTGCTGGCAAATTTTGTAAGAAAAGTTGCCTCTTCCATCGCCGTATCACCCCCGCCAACAACAACTACATGCTCATTCCGGAAAAATGCCCCGTCGCAGGTTGCACATGCACTCACACCTTTACCACGTAATTTTTGCTCACTTTCAATTCCAAGCCATTTGGCAGATGCACCGGTAGCAATAATAATCGCTTTAGCATAAATCGTTGTCTCTTCATCCACTTCCAGTTTATACGGGCGTTTACCAAATTCGATATTGGTTACATACCCATAACGGCAATCTGCACCGAACCTGGTGGCCTGTTTTCTGAAATCTTCCATCATTTTAGGCCCAAGCACACCCTCAGGATATCCCGGATAATTATCAACATCAGTGGTTTGCATTAGCTGTCCGCCGGGCTCAGGCCCTTCAAGTACAAGCGGACTTAAATCTGCCCTGGCGGCATAAAGAGCAGCGGTTAATCCAGCCGGTCCGCTGCCTACGATTACCACTTCAAATGTTTTTCCTTCTAATTCTTTCATTTTATGCTTTAATTTGGTTTTATTTTTATGATGAAATGTACAAAAAAAATGAGCCCTTTTGTTGTTGATGTTTTCTATCGGATTCATAGTTTTTTTGTAACATTTATGTTTTATTTGCTTAGAATCGCTTTTAATTGAAAATGATTGTTGAAATCAATCTAAATATCACTAAGTTTGTGCAAAACATGGTTATGGAGGACTTATTTTGAACGTTGGAGTTTGTAAAGAGACTGAAAAAAATGAACATCGTGTAGCACTCACGCCCGAAGGTGTAGAAAAACTGAAGGGTTTGGGATTTGAGGTTCAAATTGAAAAAGGGGCCGGAGCTAACTCAAGTTACACTGATCAAAACTACACGGATGCCGGCGCATCCATCAATGCTTCCCGTGATGAGATTCTGAAAAATTGTGATTTTTTGCTTGCTGTACAGGCTCCAAATCCAGATTCCGTAAAAAAAATGAAGCAGGGTGCTGTGCTTGTTTCTTTTATTTGGCCGCTGCAAAATAAAGAGTATGTAGAATTACTGAACAGCCGGAAAATTTCCGGGCTGGCCATGGATACCATACCGCGAATCAGCCGCGCACAGACTATGGATGCCCTCTCTTCGATGAGCAATATTGCTGGATATAAAGCTGCACTGCTTGGAGCCAATCAGCTGGATAAATATTTACCAATGATGATGACCGCTGCCGGTACCATACCTCCGGCAAAGGTTCTCGTTCTCGGTGCCGGTGTTGCAGGCCTTCAGGCAATTGCCACGGCCAAACGGCTGGGGGCAGTGGTCGAATCGTTCGACATTCGCCCCGAAGTAAAAGAGCAGGTAGAAAGCCTTGGAGCCAAATTTGTTGAAGTACCACTTGAAGAAGCCCCTGAATCGAAAGGCGGTTATGCCAAAGAACTGGATAAACGTAACCAGGAAAAACAGCGGGAAGTGATTCACGAACATGCAAAAAAATCAGATATCGTCATTACCACGGCCCTGATACCCGGCAGGCCCGCTCCGCTGTTAATTACTAAAGCGATGGTAGAGGATATGAATCCCGGATCCGTAGTTGTTGATATTGCGGCCGAGCAGGGCGGCAATTGTGAAGTGACCAAACCGGGTGAGACCTATTATTACAATAATGTTGCCATTATGGGCCCCCTTAATCTGCCAAGCACACTTGCTAATCATGCCAGCCGGCTCTATTCAAAAAATATGCTTGCCCTCATCGACCTGCTGGTTGAAGATGGAAAGCCTAATTTTAATTTTGACGATGAAATTATAGTAAATACTACTGTTACACATGGCGGCGAAGTGATCTCGCCTTTTGTAAAAGAGAATTCATGATATTGAATATATAATTAACCTTTACCCGGACTAAAATACTCACTACCTAACACTGAATACTCCAGTTATGGAAGACCTTATTTTTAACCTCTTTATTTTTGTTCTGGCTTCGTTTGTAGGATTTGAGCTGATAACAAAAGTACCTCCCACACTTCACACTCCCCTCATGTCGGGGGCAAATGCCATCTCCGGTATTACGTTAATTGGGGCATTGATCATTGCCGCCGGACCGGACTCACTCTATGCACAGTGGATTGGTTTTGCAGCCATCATTTTTGCCACTATCAACGTGGTTGGCGGCTTTATGGTTACCGATCGAATGCTCGAGATGTTCAAAAAAAAGGAGGGTGACAAATGAGTCAGTTTTTACCAGAATTTATCCAGGTTTATATACCCAATTTGATTCAGATTGCTTATCTGATTGCTACCGGTTTTTTTATTGTCGGAATTCGACGGCTTGGCTCGCCTGCCACTGCCCGGTCCGGAAACCAGCTTGCATCCATCGGGATGCTGATTGGAGTTGTAGTCACTCTTTTCGACCAGGAAATCATCAGTTTTCAATTTATTATTGCCGGTGTGGTTATCGGTGCACTGCTTGGAGCTATTGCCGCTAAAAAAGTTCAAATGACTGCCATGCCGGAAATGGTTGCTGTTTTCAATGGCTTTGGCGGAGGTGCCTCTGCATTGGTCGCCTGGGGAGAGTTTACACGTCTCGACCCAACACTTTTTGAGACGCAGGCACTGGTTACAACAGGTCTCAGTATTGTGATCGGTTCAATCACATTTACAGGGAGCTTTATCGCATTTGGAAAGCTAAAGGGTTTTATAAGCGGCGGCAGAATTGCACTGCCCGGGCAAAATTATTTAAACCTGGTACTCACTTTTATAGCGCTCGGACTGGTTGGGTGGTTTACATTCGATCCGGAATATCAGCTTATTTTCTGGAGCCTGTTCGGCCTTGCTCTCCTGATCGGTGTAATGACGGTTCTGCCTATCGGTGGTGCCGACATGCCTGTTGTGATCTCACTGCTAAACTCTTACTCGGGAATCGCGGCTTCCATGGCCGGATTTGTTCTTGGAAACAATCTGCTGATTATCAGTGGTGCACTGGTAGGTGCGGCCGGACTGATTCTCACAAACGTAATGTGTAAAGCAATGAACCGAACATTACTTAATGTTCTCTTTGGTTCATTCGGAGGCGGAGAAAGCGGGCCCGCAACAGACGTTGATTCTGATAAAACCGTTCAGCAAACGTTTGCCGACGACACTGCCATTCAATGCTCATATGCATCAAAAGTATTGATTGTGCCCGGCTACGGGCTTGCAGTGGCTCAGGCACAGCACGTGTTAAAAGAAGTTGCAAATCTGCTTGAAGAGAAAGGTGTGGAAGTTAAATACGGAATCCATCCTGTAGCGGGAAGAATGCCGGGCCATATGAACGTATTGCTTGCAGAAGCCGACGTTCCTTATGATCAGCTCTATGATATGGACCAGATCAATCCTGAATTTAAATCAACGGATGTTGTGCTTATCATCGGAGCAAACGATGTTGTAAACCCTGCTGCAAAAACAAGCCCAAGCAGCCCAATTTACGGAATGCCGATTTTGAATGTGGATGAGGCTAAAAGAACCATTGTCTTCAAACGAAGTATGAGTCCCGGCTATGCAGGAATTGATAATGACCTTTTTTATAAGGAAAAAAATCAGATGTTCTTTGGTGATGCGAAAAAATCTTTACAGGCACTTTCGACAGCCATAAAAGAACTGGATTAAATAATTTACTGTAACCGGGTTTAATCCATCTGAATAAATATTCATTTTATTTTTAGAATGTCTGCTGAATTACCCCATTTGATTACCGACTTTTCAAATCTGGCGAATCAAAAATGGCAAATTGTGAACGACGGTGTGATGGGCGGGGTGTCTGAGAGCAACTTCCAGATTAACGCCGATGGAAATGCTGTTTTCCTGGGAAACGTCTCACTTGAAAATAACGGCGGTTTTACATCAGTAAAAAATCATAAACCCCTGAATCTGGAGGGATTTGAAATTATTCTGCTGCACGTGAAAGGGGATGGCAAAAGATATAGTTTCAGGCTTAAAACCGGGGAAGAGAACCGGGTTCACAAATGGTCGTATGAATCCCGGTTTGATACTAAAAAAGATGAATGGATGGAAATACGACTGCCTGTTTCTGTTTTTTCACCCACTTATCGAGGATCAGAACCGGCCGGGGTTCCAGCTTTGAATCCGGCAGAAATCAAACAGTTTGGGTTTCTGATCAGTGACCGGCAAGAGGGGCCATTCCGCCTGGAAATTAAGTCAATAAAGGCTCTCGGGCACGTTGATGAATGATAAAAATGCATAATATAATTCCATGCTTACGAACCTACCTCCAAATTCAGATGTAGTGCAAAGCCAAATCATTAACCCGCAAAGGTTTCTCTGTTCGATGTTTTTTCAGTTGTTCCGTACTACTGTCTCGCGGAGCGTTTACTGATGCTGAAGGATGAGTTTTGAATTAGATCAGTTATCCCGTCATCGTCTGAGTCAAGATCGTTAAAATCATTAACCTGAACATCAAAATGCCAGGCCCCGTCCGTGAACAGTACGGTTAGAGTTCCTGCCGGCAGATCACCTGCACCCTCCAGCTCACTCAATTTGTAAGTCCACTGATGCACATCGTCCGTTGGCTGAGTGTTACCGGAGCGGTTTGCAATCGTCCCCTCTTGCGACTCCATCGTTTCTATTTCCCTGCCCGCACTTCGTCCGGTTC
>JBBDMD010000074.1:5033-6066 GCA_040878515.1 Balneolaceae bacterium
CCTCCAGCTCACTTAAATTGTAGGTCCATTGATACACATCACTGTTGCCGTTCCCCCCCGAGTCACCGCCATTGTTGGCAAGTTCATCTTGTGGTTTATACAAAGGGTTTGTACCAATTGTCGTATTGCCTTCATAAATCGGACTTTGTTTTTGGCCGGTATTTGGGTTTCGTCCGGTTCGCGCACTGCGCTTACTGATGCTGTAGGATGCAGATTCAATGGCGTCAGTCACTCCATCCCCGTCATCATCCGGATCTAATGGATCGATTTCCAACTCAAAAAGGAGTCCGTCTGCATCACCATACCCGTCTCCGTCCAAGTCCCCGCCATTATTTGCAAGTTCATCTTTTGATTCATACAAAGGGCTTGTCTGAGTATTTGTATCACCTTCATGAATTGAACTTTCATTTCGGCCTGTCCGCGCACTCCGCTTGCTGATACTGAAAGAAGCACTCTTCATCACATCCGGAAAACCATCAGAATCAAAATCGCCAATATCAGCAATAGAACTCGGTTTATTAGACCGGCTGGAATTATAATCCTGAGCGGTTTCCACCAAATCATCAACGCCATCATCATCACTATCTAAATCACCGTCACCGGTATCTGCAGCACGGGATGTGGGTTTGTTGGAACGGGCAGCATTGTAGTCCTGAGCTTCTGCACTCCTTCCCTGCTGAGAGCTGGCACCGAGTTCCACACAGTATGAACTGGGCTGAAGATCATACCTCTGCACGGGTGCCGGATCATCGTTGTCGTTATTATCAGAATCTCCATCGTTGGCCTCACTTTTAGCAAGTGGATTTTCTCCACCAACACTTTCACCTTCGTAAAGAGGATTTTTCCCATTACTCGGAGCCATTCCTAATGCTTTTTTCCCTTTGGCAGTTATACTACCTACCTTAATTATCGTGCCTGTCGGATTAGCTAAGCTTGCAATCGCAATTGCCTGAGAAAAAGTAATTCCATCTCCTCCGCCTGTACCATCAGCAATAGAACTCGGTTTATTAGACCGGCTGGAGTTGTAGTCCTG
>JBBDMD010000075.1:0-3873 GCA_040878515.1 Balneolaceae bacterium
ACATCAGGTTCACTTTCTATTTTTCTGAGTTTATCCAGATAGGTAATCGCATCATCAATTGTATCAATATTTTGAATTACAAGCGTTACGGCATCATTTTTTTGTACAACCTGGTAAGGATGCTCCTTATCGGTTTGAATCTGCTCCAGAAGCTGCTGAAAATATCCGTCTCCATAAAACTGCTCTCCAAGCTTACTCTTGTTTTTGGGGCTCACCAGCCAGATTCTGCCGGCGCGAATCGTTACTTTCTTAAACAAGCATTTTGAAGCCAGGCATTTCACTTTCGAAGCTTTTACCAGGTTCATTCCGCTTTTGGGGAGTTCCCCAAACCGATCGGTAACTTCATCCGCCCATTCATTAATTTCGTCCATGGTATTCGCTTCCGAAAGTTTGCGGTACAGATTTAACCGTTCCACGTTGTCAGCAACGTAATCGCTGTCGAGATAGGCCGAATGGTCAAATTCCACCTGTGTATCCGGGAAGTCGATGGGTTTGGGCTCACTGGTAAACATGGAGCTGTACTCGGTCTCTTTCAGTTCGCGCACTGCATCATTTAAAATTTTAGTGTACAGGTCGAACCCGATATCCGAGATATATCCGCTCTGTTCAGCTCCCAGAATGTCTCCCGCACCGCGGATATCAAGATCTCTCATGGCAATATTAAATCCCGCACCCAGATCAGAAAACTCTTCAAGTGCAGTTAACCGTTTACGCGCGTCGGGGGAGAGCTTATGAACAGGCGGGGTAATCAGATAACAAAAAGCTTTTCTATTCGATCGACCCACACGGCCCCTGAGCTGGTGCAGCTCCGAAAGCCCGAACTGGTTGGCGTTGTTGATAATGATCGTGTTGGCGTTTGAAATATCGATTCCGTTTTCAACAATGTTAGTGGAAACCAGCACATCAAATTTATGCTGATAAAAATCTTTGATTATTTTCTCCAGTTTTGCCGGCTGCATCTGCCCGTGGGCAAATCGAACCCTTATATCAGGGACCAGGGATCGGATCATGCCGGCTACTTCTTCAATATTTTTCACCCTGTTATGGATAAAGAAAGTTTGACCACCGCGGGATGTCTCTTCTATAATGGCATCGCGAATGAGTGTTTCGTCGAAACTGTGAATTTCTGTATACACCGGCTGGCGGTTGGGGGGAGGCGTGCTGATAATGCTCAGGTCCCGGGCTCCCATCAGGGAAAACTGAAGCGTACGGGGAATGGGCGTGGCGGTCAGAGTTAAAACATCAACTGTTGCCCTGAATTTTTTAAGTTTCTCTTTCACGGAAACACCAAACCGTTGCTCTTCGTCAATGATCAGAAGGCCAAGCTCTTTAAATTTCACATCTTTTGATACAAGTCTGTGTGTACCGATCAGGATATCCACCTTTCCCTTTTCCAGTTTTTCAATAATCTTTTTCTGCTCGGCTTTCGTTTTAAACCGGGAGATGGCTTCCACTTCAACCGGGAACTCCTTCATTCGATCTGAAAACGTTTTGTAATGCTGATCAGCCAGGATAGTGGTTGGAACCAATACCGCTACCTGTTTTTGATTCATAACGGCTTTGAATGCTGCCCGGACCGCTATTTCTGTTTTACCGAATCCCACATCACCGCATACAAGACGGTCCATAGGCTGGGGTGATTCCATATCGGATTTAACGGCTTGTATTGTTTCTGCCTGGTCGGGGGTCTCCTCAAATTCAAAACGGGCCTCCATTTCCGTTTGCCAGGAATTGTCAGGATCAAATTCGAAGGCGGTTTGTGCCTTTCGTTTTGCATAAAGGTCTATTAAATCGCGGGCGATGTCTTTAACTTTTTTCTTGGTACTGGCTTTTTTCCTGGCCCATTCGCCCGATCCGAGTTTCGTAATTCTCGGTTCTTTCCCCTCTTTGCCGGAATATTTTTGAAGTTTGTGCAGGCTGGAAACGTTCACATAAAGAATAGAATCTTCCTTATATCGAATTACAGCGGCCTCCTGGGTGGCATTGCGCACCTGTATCTTTTTAAAACCGGCAAATTTTCCAATTCCGTAATCCACGTGAACAACGTAATCGCCAATATTCAGGTCCTTGAGCTCTTTGAATGAAATACCACCACGGACCCTCTTGCGCTTTATCTTAGGCCGGTGATACCGGTTAAAGATCTGATGGTCGGTAAGAACCGCCAGCCCGGCCTCCGGCAATATAAAACCCTCATGGATGGATTCGGTAGACACATGGTAATCAAATGTGTTACCGGCTTCTCCCAGCAGTTCTTCAAATCGTTCTTTTTGATTTTTGTGCTCAGTCAGAATAATGGTACGGATCCCTTTTTGCGTCTGTTCCGTTATAAAATCGCGAAGTATCTTAAAACTTCCGTTAAAGGAGGGATGAGGTGCCGATGAAAGTGTGAAAACCTGATCAACCGATTCGGATTCTTTAAAAACACCGCGGATTATCCTTGCGTGGCGTGTAATTTCCCGGTTCCACTCCTCAGGGTCCACATAATTTAATGCCGGTTCAGAAAGGGTATCATTTTCCAGCTGGTTGTAAATCTCAACAGCTTCTGAATAAAATTCTTCAATTTCACCGGTAATCACATCAGGGTCTTCTATAACCAGGATGGCTTCGGTTGGCAGGTAAGAGAGAAGACTTTCCTTGTTTCCATTCTCCGAAGCAGACGCATTGGGTACCAGACGGGTTTCGTTTAAAAAGGCAACGGACCGCTGAGAGTCGGGATCAAATTCGCGTATGGTATCTATTTCATCTCCAAAAAATTCAAAACGGACAGGATATTCACCTGAGAATGGAAATACATCAAAAATACCACCCCGAATTGCATATTCACCAGGTTCATCCACAAACCGGGTTGACTGGTAACCCTGGTCAGAAAGCCTGGCGGTTAGGGTTTCAGGGGCAATGTTCTCTCCTTTGGTAATATGAATTGAAGATGCATGAAATTCATCGGCGGGAACCAGTTTTTCCACAAGGGCATCTGCAGAGGCCACAATAATGGAAGGCCTGTTTTGATCAATCTGTTCTAATACTTCAGATCGCTGTACCATAACAGACATATCCGGAATTTTTTCCTCATCATAAGGTTTTCGCCTTGTGGGGGGAAACAGGTGTACAAGATCAGAACCCAGTTGGGTATAATCAGAAGCTATGGCAGCCGCCTGTTCATAATCTTTTGCTATATGAAGTATCGTTTTTGATCCATTAGCGATTTCAGATAGAAAAAACCGGGATGATGAACCCGAAAAATTTTTAAGATAAAAGGAGCTCTTTTCGCGAAGTAATGTTGACAGACCAGAAGTGTCAACAGATTGTACTACAGCAGATCGTATTTTTTTAAGCATGAATAGATATAATCAGCAAGTGCCGGATGGTTATAAAGTAACTAAGATAAGGATTTCCGTTCAGGGGTGAAATAACGGTGATCGGGTGAAAAAACGTTCATTCAAAAATCCGATCATTAAAAAAAGTAGCCCCGAGAGAAGGTAAGTATCGTAAAGGTCCTCATAATCTGTATAAATAATTTCTTCGATTTCGGTCTGTTCAAGCTGATCAATTTCGTCATAAATTTGAATCAGTTCATCCAGATCCGTAGCCCTGAAATATCTGCCGCCCGTTAAGTCAGCAATTTGCTGAAGCATCTCCTCATCAATATTTACCTGCACATTTTGATATCGTCTGCCAAAAATCGGATCGTCAACAGGGTAGGGTGCGGTTCCCCGGGAGCCAATACCCAGTGTATAGATCCGTATATTATAAGTTTGAGCCAGTTCTGCGGCCGTTACCGGATCAACTTCTCCGGCATTATTCATTCCATCTGTCAGCAAAATAATCACTTTACTCTCTGCATTACTATCTTTGAGGCGGTTAATAGCGGTGGCA
>JBBDMD010000075.1:3973-6046 GCA_040878515.1 Balneolaceae bacterium
AATAATCACTTTACTCTCTGCATTACTATCTTTGAGGCGGTTAATAGCGGTGGCAATTCCCATGCCAATTGCCGTTCCATCTTCCACCATTCCCATTTCAACAGTTCCTAAAAGTTCATTAACAAGCTGATAATCGAGCGTGGGCGGTACTACGGTAAAACTCTGCCTTGCAAAAACATTAATTCCTATACGATCAGACAAGCGGTTGGAGATGAAATCTGCGGCTACCGCTTTTGCCCCTTCAAGCCGGTTGGGTTCAATATCTTCTGCCCGCATGGATGTGGAAATGTCCAGGCTGATCACAATGTCAATTCCTTCTGCAGAACGTTCAACAGTTGTGTTTTGAAGTTGTGGCCTTGCAATAGCCGCTACAATAAACGAATAGGCCGCAATATACAGCACCGGTGTAAGATAGGAGAGCCAAACCCGGAAATTACCGGGCAGGTTTTTAACCGGTTCGATGGATGAAAATGTTAAGGACGGCCGTTTACGCGAATAAATCTTCCAGAAATAAAACCCCAGATAGACCGGGATCAGTAATAAAAGCCAAAAATATTCAGGATTAGACCAGCTCATAATTGACCATTCCTTTCGGTTTCCGGCATATCTGTTGGCTTGATAATGCCATTTTCTATTTCATATTGATACTTAAGATACCTGATTTTTTCAGCATCCATTACAGTTGCCGTTTCGGTAAATTTTTGTGCAATATTTAACGCTTCTGCCGCCTGAGAATTGGATGGCTGGAAATTGGCAAATTTTACGATATCCGCTTCGAGCAATACTTTCTTGGTGATGGAGACTAATTCTGAAGATGCCAGTTCTTTCTGCAGATTCTGAGTAATTTCCCGGGTGGTCATTTCAAGTGCGGGAAACTCATAGACCCGCTTAATATAGAGCCTGATTGCATCACCCATTTTCACATAGAAATTTTCAAAATCCTTTTCACCCTGAAGTTTCATAGGGTCTGAAAGGGAGGCAAGATTCGATTTAAGTTGATCGAGCGGATTATTATAAGGTTCTGGATCCGGAGCCGGTACCGCTTCTTCTTTCGTCGGTTGGGCAGCATACCATCTGTAGAACAGCCATCCTGCAAGGAGGGCCAGTAATGATAGCAGAATTGCCAGCCAATAGTTAGCCGCAAAATCGAAAATTGGCTTTAAAGGCCTGAACTCGTCATCACCTTCTTCAAGGGTGGTTTTAAAAAAGATAGGGACTCTGCTTGTATAAAGAGTGGTATCTGATTCTGAATTCTGGACTGTGAACTCCAATGGATCGATCATTAAATCGTCTGTACCGAAATATTGAAGTTCGTATACAAGGCTGTCTCCCGGCTGTTCTCTTTGGTACCGCTGGCGTGACAGAATTTCAAGATGATCTCCAAAAGCATCTTCGGCCGGGTAACTGAATCCTTCATATTCGCCGTTCAACACAATGGAATAGGTAAAAACATCACCTACCTGTAATGAATCGGCATCAACATAAGTGTGGATATGTTGTGCCTGAATAATCATCGGAAGAAAAGACAATAAAAAAAGAAGTAGTGTGAAAATTTTATTTCTCACCTGGAGATAACCGGACTGTTTAATGAGTAAATGATAACTGTTTAAAAACTTTGTCAATGATAAGAAAGAATTAGGTCAACGAAAATTGCCACAATATTGTTTTACTATATTCTGCTAATGATTATGAAAATTAAATAGAATCAATTAGCTTTAGCTAAATATTGCTTTTAGGTTAACACGAGTTAAAATACTACTATTTTATGTCTAAATTGTTGCCGGCAACGGCTTTAATTCTGACAGCCATACTTTTTTTATATAATTTTGAGGGGAGTGAAGAAGTTTCTGATGAGGTGGATATAATTTCTATTCAAAACTTACAGGAAATCCCTCCGGGTCCGGCTGTTGATTTATACGGTTTTATTGGCGATGAATTTGATCTTGTTGAGTCAGAAATCAAAAGGAATGAGAGTCTGTATGTAATATTGACCCGTCATAATGTCTCGCCCCAAACAGTTTTTCAAATTCAGCAAAGTGCAAAAGGTATAATCAACCTGAACAGGCTGATGCC
>JBBDMD010000076.1:0-1161 GCA_040878515.1 Balneolaceae bacterium
TATCCAATTACTTGGCATCGGAAAAACAGGCCATATCGGTTTTAATGAGCCCGGATCACGCCCCGATTCCCCGACACGCCTGATCACACTCGATAAAGTAACCCGGAAAGATGCTGCCAGTAATTTCTTTGGTGAAGAGTATGTTCCCCGGAGGGCCATCACGATGGGTGTGGGTACGATTCTGAAAGCAGACAAGATTTTGTTAATGGCCTGGGGAGAAGGGAAAGCACCGATTATAAAGGAAACCATTGAGGGCGAAAAAAAAGAGAGTGTACCCGCTTCTTATTTACAGGATCATCCCAATGCAATTGTTATACTGGATGATGCCGCATCAGAAAAACTGACCCGCATTAACACTCCCTGGCTTCTCACCAAATGCAGCTGGGACGATAAACAGATCCGGAAAGCCGTTGTCTGGCTCTGCCGCACACTGGGGAAGCCGGTATTAAAACTGACGGACGAAAATTATAATGAAAATGGCATGGCAGACCTGATTGCCACACGCGGCCCCGCCTACAATATCAATATCAGAATATTTAATGAACTGCAGCATACCATTACCGGATGGCCGGGCGGTAAACCAAATGAAGATGACAAATATCGCCCCGAAAGAGCGAAACCTTTTCCAAAGCGGTGTGTCATTTTCAGTCCACACCCCGACGATGATGTCATTTCCATGGGCGGCACTTTGATCAGGCTTGTGGATCACGGCCACGAAGTACATATCGCATATCAGACATCAGGAAATATTGCTGTTTTTGATGATGAAGCCGTCCGATTTGCCGACTTTGTAACTGATTATGCCGATGTTTTTGATATGAAAGATGAAGCAGCCGACAAGCTGCTCAACAAAATCAATAACTTTTTAAAGAAAAAGAAACCGGCCCAGGTCGACTCACCTGAAATTAAAAAAATCAAAGGACTGATTCGCCGGGGCGAAGCCAAAGCAGCCGGAAGATATTGCGGGGTTCCCGATGAACAGATGCATTTTATGGATATGCCCTTTTATGAAACAGGCAGGGTAAAGAAAAAGCCTCTTTCTGATGAAGATATCCGGATTACCGTGGAACTTCTGAATGAAATCAAACCTCATCAGATTTACGCGGCCGGAGATTTATCCGATCCTCATGGCACACACCGCGTATGCCTGAAAGCCATATT
>JBBDMD010000077.1:0-5941 GCA_040878515.1 Balneolaceae bacterium
ATCTATTAATGCGGCTTAAAAATGCTTTAGTTTCTTAATTTCAACCGGTAAACACGTTAACGACTTTTTTGGGATAATACCGATTCTATCAAAAAGAAGAATCAACCAGTTTCCTCTCAATCAAAAAGCTGAGTTTGATTTACTTATCTGATGTATAATCCTTATTTTATTTGACTGTGATTTAACGAGTCCGTCAATTAAAAAGGCTCGAAAAACTAACTAAAATCATTTTTAAATAAAAAAGAACCGATGGCGAAAGAATTTGATGTTTGTGTAATTGGAACAGGCCCGGGTGGATATGTAGCAGCAATTCGGGCTGCTCAATTGGGGTTTAAAACCGCAGTTGTTGAAAAGAGATTTTTAGGGGGCGTTTGCCTGAATATAGGTTGTATTCCAACAAAAGCACTTCTGCGTTCTGCTGAAGTATTTGAATCGATCTCTCATGCATCCGATTATGGTGTGGATGTAAAAAGTTTTTCAGCGAATTTCGAAGGTATGATTACCCGCAGCCGTAAAGTGGCTGATAAAATGAGTAAGGGTGTTCAGTATTTGATGAAAGCCAACAAAATTGAAGTTCTGAACGGTACCGGTGTTTTTAAATCATCTAAAGAGCTTGCTGTAAATGATGAGAAAGGAAAAGAGACTGAAACCGTTAAAGCCAAATACTTTATTATTGCAACCGGTGCAAGGCCCCGCGAATTGCCTAATCTGAAATTTGACGGTAAAACGATTATCGATTCAGAAAAGGCCATGCAGCTTGAAAAACAACCCAAAAAAATGGTGATTGTGGGCGGCGGTGCAATTGGGGTTGAATTTGCATACTTCTATAACTCCATTGGTACCGAGGTAACTCTTGTTGAGCTTGAGAAAAACCTGGTGCCGGTTGAAGATGTGGAAATCGGTAAGGAACTTGCCAAGATCTACAAGAAAAAAGGTGTTAATGTAATGACGGACAGCTCTGTCGAAAAAGTTGAAAAGAAAGGCAAGGGCGTTAAAGTTACGGTTAAAACATCAAAAGGAAATGAAGAGATAGAAGCCGATGTGGTTCTTTCGGCAGTTGGTGTTGTTGGAAATGTTGAAAATATCGGTCTCGATAAAGCCGGAGTCAAACATGAAAAAGGTGCGATCACTGTCGATAAATCAACCTACAAAACATCATCGGATAACATTTATGCAATTGGGGACGTAATCGGGGCTCCCTGGCTGGCGCACAAAGCTTCGCACGAAGCAACAGTGTGTGCGGAGCAGTTGGCTGGCGAATCACCCATTCCCGTTAATTATAATAACATTCCCGGATGTACATACTGCGAACCGCAGGTGGCTTCAGTGGGCCTTACCGAACAGAAAGCCAAAGATGAAGGGTATGATGTAATGGTAGGAAAATTCCCGTTTTCAGCCAGCGGTAAAGCTGCCGGACTGGGCCATGAAGAAGGTTTTGTTAAAGTGGTTTTTGATGCAAAATATGGTGAATGGCTGGGTTGCCATATGATTGGCTCGCATGTAACAGAGCTGATAGCCGAGGCTGTTGTAGCACGCGATCTGGAAACAACCGGGCATGAAATTATCAGTGCAGTGCATCCCCATCCTACAATGAGCGAGGCCGTGATGGAGGCTGTTGCTGAAGCATACGGTGAAGGTGTGCACCTGGGCTCGAAACCAAAGGAAAAGTAAGTTAAACCCAAAAAAGTTGTTAGACCTTTTTTGCCCTTCGGGCAAAATTGTCATTGTTCCAATGACAATTTTGGGTTAAAACGGTTATTCAGCCTGTAAGGATCTGACATAGAGTCCCGTAATATCAATTGCGGGGCTTTTTTTTATAATCAGAATCTTCCGGCCAATGGTTTCTGACAGAGAGTCATAACAGCAAATTTACATTTCATCAGGAGCGGTTATACCCAGTATATGCAGCCCGTTTCGAAGTACCTGGGCAACGGCTTTCGCCAGGGCAGCCCGTGCAGTCATCAGCTCTTTGTTCTCTCCGATAATCCGGCAGTCGTGATAAAAAGTTGTGAAATCCGAGGCCAGTTCGTTCAGGTAGGTAATCAGTCTGTGAGGTTCTCTGTGCGTGGCTGCCAGTTCTATCACAGCCGAAAAACCCAGCATTTTTTTAATCAGCACAATCTCTGATGGGTGTTTAAGGAGTGTGAGTTCAGGTGAATTGCTTAGATCGGAGATTTCATCCACTTTGCGCAGGATCGACTGTATGCGGGCATGGGCATATTGCAGATAGAAAACCGGGTTTTTTTCTCCGGCTTCTTTTGCCCGGGCCACATCAAATTCCAGATGTGTGTTGGGCGACCGCATCAGGAAGAAAAACCGGGTTACATCTTCCCCCACATCGTCCATTAAATCATCGAGGGTTACAAAGTTTGCTTTCCGGGTGCTCATTTTATAAGGTTTGCCATCTTTTACCAGCGTTACAAACTGATATACCAGTACATCCACCTTTTTTTTGTCGTACCCAAGTACCTCTATACCATTTATCACATCGGGATAAGTGGCAATGTGGTCGGCTCCGAATACATCGATGCACAGATCATATCCCCGGTCCAGTTTATGGGCGTGATATGCGATATCCGGAAGCCGGTAGGTGGGTTCTCCGGTGCTTTTTACCAGTACCGTATCTTTGTCTTTGCCAAACTCAGTGGTTCTAAACCAAATAGCCCCGTCTTTTTCATAAGCCAGGCCTTTTTTTGTGAACTCGCTGATTACTTTATCAATGGATTTGTTATCGTAGAGAGTTTTTTCATTGAAAAAAGAATCCATTGAAATGTTCAGCCGGTTCAGTGTCTTCTGAATATCCTCAAAGATTACGGACTCTGCTCGTTCCTTAAAAAGTTCTTCCTCATCACTTCCCACATATTTGTCACCATATTCTTCAATAATCTGATTTGCAATATCAGTGATGTAAGCCCCTTCATATCCGCCTTCAGGCAGGTTGGCAGAATGGCCCAGTTGTTGTAAATACCTGGCCTTTACACTTTGACCTAAAATACGCATCTGGCGGCCGGCATTATTAAAATAGTACTCCCTGTGCACTTCAGCGCCTGTCCATTCCAGCAGTCTGGCCACCGTATCGCCCAATACGGCATTTCTGCCGTGGCCCACCGTTAACGGGCCCGTTGGGTTTGCGCTTACAAATTCTACAAGACATCGTATGCCGCTGTTTAAATCCGTTTTGCCATACATCTCAGCCAGATCGATCAGGTTTTGTAGTTCATCAAACAGATAGTTACTGGCAAAACGAAAATTGATAAAGCCCGGCCCGGCAATCTCTACAGACTTAACCTTCGATTCATCCACGTTAAGTTTTTCAATAAGTTCCGAGGCAATTTTTCTCGGGTTTGATCGGAGAGGCTTTGCCAGCATCATAGCAATATTTGTAGCTGCGTCCCCGTGAGATGCTTCTCTTGGGGTTTCAATCTGTATCTCTGGCAGATCTGAGGGATCTATGTCAAAAGTTTGAATCGCATCCTGCAGAATTGATTTTAAATAGTCTTCCATGAACTTTTCCGGGCGATGTACGTATGTTTTTTAAATTACTATGGCTGAATACTGTGAAGTATGACGATTTGAAGACATACTTATTTTAACAGTAATTTTATGGTTCGAAATATAAGGGTTTAGAAGGGCTATTTCTTCACTAATAAGGGGTCAGAACAGGGAAGCCTGATCGCTTCGTTCAGCCCGGTCTTTATCCAGTAAGGGATCTTCATTGTATGCAACCAGCATTTCGGGCGTAAATCTTTTCTCATAAATTCGCCGCGCAATTCCCTGAAGGGCGCGGTCGCCCCGGGGTGTGATTCTTAAAAATCCCTGATCATCTTCTTGAATAAAGCCAAACTGTTTGACATCATTCACAATTAAATACGCGAGTTTTGGAATCACTCCGATATTCTTTTCCACGTGTTCGCGATGGGGCGGTTCACTTTCGGAGGCTGTTATCAGGCCAAGTACATTGAGTTCGGCTTCAGTTAACGGATATCCCTCGGAGGATTTTGTGAGCAATTTATCCCAGGCGGCCTGGCTGTAATAGAGTCCAAACCACCATTTTGCATCCTTCAGCAGTTTATGGGTAATGGTACATGCAAGATATTTACCCGGTGCAGCTTTGCGGGGTTCGCCCCGTGCCCGGTACATACTTACCATTGTGGCCAGATCCAGCTCCTGAAGATTGGGCGGATATTTAAAATAAAAATCTGATTTTTTTTGCATAGCCAATCTTGTTTTGCAAACAATATATACAAAAAAATAAGCGAATTCTGATGAGCCAATTTAAAAACTTACCGGTATTACCATTCATGTACGTCTCAATATTACTCAGCACCGGTTATTCGCCTGCTGTGCAAAGGCCACTGATGAATTTATACCTGCAACGTTGTAAAACATTGCAGGTGTTAACAGTAACAGTCTGTTATTTTTCATTTAATTTTGCAGTCTGAAGAAGATCGGCAGGCTATACTGTACACGAACGGGACGGCCACGCTGCATGCCCGGTCGGAACTTAGCTTCTCTTACAGCTCTGAGTGCCTCTTCATCAGCACCACCGCCAATTCCACGGATAACCCGCGGGTCTTCAACATTGCCTTGTTCATTTACAATAAACTGAACGTATACCCTTCCTTCAATTCCTGCCCGCCGGGCCATTTCGGGATACCGTATCTTACTTTGAAGTTCTGCAAGTCCGCCAATTAGTTCCGGCATCTGTTCTACCACTACAAATATCTCTTCCTCTTCCTCTTCCTCACTTTCAGCTGGAGGGGGTGGTAATTCCAAAGATTCTTCCAGGTTCAGTTCAGCGTCTAGGTTGATTTCTACATCTTCAATAACTTCATCGTTCGGAACCTCAACCGGAATCCTGGGTTTCGGGGGCGGGGGCAGCATCTCCTGCTGCTGGGTCTGAATAATTTCTTCCATTTCTACAATTTCCTGCTCATCCAAAACATACATTTCGTGCTCAGAAATACGGATATCAATTCGGGCAGCTATATTTAACACAATGAGCGTGATCAATAAGCCCAGTTCAAGAAATATGTGATAATAACTCCGAAGATTTGCTTCGGGTTTTTTTCGAACAACCATAACAACCTCCTCTTTTTGTTCGAACGGAGAAACCCTGTTAATATTTTAAAAAATGATTATATCATGTCAATAATACAGGGAAAATTTATTTATTATTTCTACTTAGATTACCACAATAATTATGCCAGCACTTCTGAATACTGTAATATTTTAGGGGTTTTGGTCGGATAAATTAATATAGTTTCTAAAATCATTTCCCCGGCCCGGCTGTTGGAGCAGAACGAGTCAGAGACGCCAACGCAGAATCCGACGGAGACATCCGAACAAAACGAGGGGCAGACATATGAAGCCACTTACCAGTAATGCACAGGACCGCCAGACCAAAAGATACGAAGAGTTAACCCAGAAGCTTGCTGATGAGCTCGGAGGGAGGTCGTTATTGTTACAGAAGATTCAATGCTTCAGGACTGATTGGCTAAAAATCCCCTCCTCCACGATGAGTCTGTCCCAAGGTTTTACCATAAGGGTACAGATACTATCTATATTTTCCCTGAAAGAATCCATTCTGATGCCCAGCTTATGAAGTTTACGCTCATGAAACTCTCCAACCAAGGATCAAATCAGCTTTTGGTGATAAGATGGATGACGTTCCTTGGAGATCTCTTTTATACTGGTTTCAATCCTTGTTGTGATGGATTTAAGTCGTGAAGAGCAAAAAGAAAACATTCACTGATTATCATCCGGTCGTTTCAATCCTTGTTGTGATGGAATTAAGTCGTGAAGTCCTTTTTATCTGTAAACCACTGTAAACATGTATCTTTTGTAAAATAAATATTAGTGTATAATTTCATATTTACTCACATTTGTATACTGGTTTGACAGATAACAGATACTTTTCCGAACAGAATAATCTCTGTAA
>JBBDMD010000078.1:0-5936 GCA_040878515.1 Balneolaceae bacterium
CAGGCGTGTCGGGGAATCGGGGCGTGATCCGGGTTCATTAAAACCGATATGGCCTGTTTTTCCGATGCCAAGTAATTGAATATCGATTCCACCGGCATCCTCAATTTTTTGCTCATAATCTTCACAATACTTCTCGATTTTCTCTTCCGGTATCGTGCCATCAGGGATATAAATCTGCTCACGGGGAATATCTATATGATCAAACAGATGCTCGTTCATGAATCTGGAAAAACTTTGGAGAGAATCCGGGTCAATCGGATAGTATTCATCAAGATTAAATGTAATTACATTTTTAAAACTTATGCCCTCTTCCCTGTGTATCCGAACCAGCTCTTTGTATACACCAACCGGTGTTGAACCTGTTGCCAGGCCTAAAACGGTTTTTCTGTTTTTCTTCTCTCTGCCGGCAATCAAATTTGTGATTTCGCGGGCAACAGCAATGGATGCCTCACTGTTATCATCATAGATGATAGCGGGTATTTTTTCGTGATAAGTGAGACGTTTGTCAATCTGGGATAATTTTTTTTCCAGGGTAAACATGGGAACTTTGATTTAGGAATTAACCTGCTGGTTGAGCCAATAAAAATAGTGTTAAATATGGATTTTAGCATCATTCAGATTTTATTACCGACAAACTGAATACCGGATCAGGCTGCCGGGAGTTTAAGCTCTGAAGTACTACTCTTTATCCATATATGGATAGGTCCACTCTTTGGGGGCTACAAGTGTCTCTTTCATTGAGCGGGCCGACATCCATCTCAGCATATTTTGAATGCTTCCGGCTTTATCGTTGGTTCCGGACTTTCTGGAACCGCCAAAAGGTTGTTGATTTACAACTGCAGCCGTAGGTTTGTCATTTAGATAGAAGTTGCCTGCCGTTTGCCGGAACCTGTCTGCCATGGTTTTAAGTGCGTAACGATCGCGGGCAAAAATAGCTCCGGTTAGAGCATAGGGAGAAGTGTTATCACAAAGATCCATGGTCTGTTCGAAGTTTTTATCTTCATAAACATAAATGGTAAGTACCGGCCCGAAAATTTCTTCTTCCATTGTTTTAAATTTCGGGTCCGAAGTAAGAATTATCGTTGGATCGATAAAATACCCTTTGGAGTCGTCATACTTTCCGCCGGAGACAATTTCAGCTTTATCCGAATTTTTGGCGTATTCAATATATCCGGTAATCTTATCAAATGCCTTCCGGCTGATAACAGCTCCCATGAAATTGGAAAAATCTTCAACATCACCCACTTTAACCTTTTCCACTTCTGTTGATAATTTTCTCCTGAATTCAGCCCACAGAGATTTCGGCATGTACATTCTTGAAGCGGCAGAACATTTTTGTCCCTGGTACTCAAAAGCACCACGAATGGCTGCTACCACCATAGCATCTACATCGGCGCTATTATGGGCAAAAATAAAATCCTTACCGCCGGTTTCGCCAACTATACGGGGATATGTGTGATATTTATCAATATTTTTCCCGATGGTTTTCCATAAGTGGTTAAATGTGCCAACGGAACCTGTAAACTGAAGTCCGGCGAGATGCGGGCTTTCCAGAACGGGATCCCCCACATCTGCTCCTTCACCCGGCAGAAAATTAATGACGCCATCAGGTAATCCTGCTTCCTGGAGTACTTTCATAAAATAGTAGTTCGAATAAACAGATTCGGGTGATGGCTTCCACAAGGACACATTCCCGCACATTGCAGGTGCTGATGGAAGATTTCCGGCAATCGCCGTAAAATTAAACGGGCTTACGGCGAATACGAATCCTTCAAGCGGACGATACTCAACTCTGTTCCACATTCCGTCGGGAGAATAAGGCTGATCTTTCATAATCCGGGTGAGGTACCATGCATTAAACCGGAGAAAATCAGCCAGCTCTCCAACGGCTTCAATTTCCGACTGATGAGGGGTTTTAGATTGTCCCAGCATAGTAGTGGCATTCATAGTGTATCGCCATGGGCCGGTAACAATGTCTGCTGCTTTCTGAAAAATAGCTACCCTCTCTTCCCACGGCATTTCAGACCATTTCTTTCGGGCTTCAAGAGAGGATTCAATTGCCATTTTCACCTCTTTTTCTCCACAATAATGGACGGTTGCAAGTTTATGGCCGTGATTATGCGGCATCACTACATCATCAGTTCGTCCGGTTTTAACTTCTTGGCCATTAATAATGGCGGGAATTTCGATCTCTTTTGATTTTAATTCCTTCAGCCGTTTTTTTAGTGATTCTCGTCCCACAGTACCGGGTGCGTATGAAAGATATTGTTCGTTTTTGGGTTCTTGTATATTATAATATGCATTAGACATAGATGAATCCGTTTAATTTTATTTTCGTTGTGATACTACTTGTTATATAAAAAATGATGCCAGTGACCGGTATGACTCCGATTGTTATTTCTTTTTGAATTCTTCGATAAATTCACGGGTAAATTCTGATAAAACCAGTCTCCCGCTAATTTCTGCACGTTGTTCAAGGGTTGATTTCCAGTGGCCTGTGCTTTGCCATAATATTTCTTTTAATTCCTTCATGGCATCCAAATTACTTGCAGCCAGTTCCGTTGATAATTTAACGACTGCCTTGTCCAATTCATCGGTTGATGATTGCAAATTGCTGTACAGCCCATTATTAAAAGCCCATTCGGAGCTGAACCAGCTTCTTGCATCCAGGGCAAGTGTCGAAAATGCGGCCGTTCCAATTTTTCTTCCCACAGCCGGCCCTACAACAAAAGGGCCAAGTCCGATTGCAAGTTCACTCAATTTAATTGACGCGCTTGTATGGGCAATAGTATAATCGGCAGCTGCCACAATACCAACACCTCCGCCTACTGCTTTTCCGTGAATGCGGGCAACAATCATTTTTGGACATGTACGCATGGCATTCAATACATGGGCAAAACCCATGAAAAATTCCTTTCCCTCTTCTAAATTGCCGATTGCAAGAAGCTCATCGAAATATGCTCCGGCACAAAATGCACCATCCCCTTTGCTCCTGAGTACAATAACACGGTTGTTTTCATCGGTTGCAGCTTTGGTAATTGTTGCTGCCAGTTTAGTTAAAACAGATCCGGGCAGTGAATTTCCCTTTGGATGATAAAATTCAATAGTGCCAATATTGTCACTGCAGGTATACGTGACGGTGCCGTTTTCTTCATTTGTCATGGTAGATAATGGGTTAATTAGATTCTTGAAATAGTCATGGTAGTCTGTTTGAAACAGTATCAAAATAAGTAATTAAATAGGCCAATATGAACATATTATCACATGAATAATGAGTTATGATTAATGAACACCCAGGCTTTTTATCAAATCCTTTTTGTTATAAACAGGAGCCTTACAGGTAAAATTTATGCACACATAAACTGCAGGGTCCTTCCGGATGGTATAATGTTTTGAAAAGGATGATAGTCTGTTCAACTCCCGTGCCGTATCTCTCGTTTTAAGCAGTATTGTAGAACCCGGTTGAGCATGGTGTCTGCAAATCTGAATAAACTCATCTACTATCTGATTTCTCTCTTCAGCTGTGATAACAATCTCCATTCCATCAGACTGCATGATCTGCCATGTATTTAAGGCGAAAGTATAGCCGGCCGGCCCATCATTAATCTGTTCAGAAAAAGCAGTGAATATATTTCGGGCATTTTTTTCATATGAAGTATCACCGGTAAGCCGGGAAAGGTGATAACCATTATAAGCGGCAACTGAATTGGAAGAGGGGATAGCACCATCGTAGATTTCTTTTTGACGGCCTAAGAGTTCATCCGACTCCTCTGAAGTGAAAAAATAACCTCCATAATGGGTGTCCTGAAAATTCAGGTCAAAGAAGTCCTGAATTTCAATTGCAAGTGTAAGATGCCCGGGGTTAAATGCAGATTGATAAAGTTCAATTAAGCCAAAAATGGTGAATGTGTAATCATCAGCCATACCGGGTATGGCTGCCTCCCCATCTTTGAGCCGGTGCAAAAGGCCACCTGATTTTTGTAGGCATTTGCTGCTTAAAACGCCCCATGCCGTTTCGGCTTTCTCTATAAACGTCGGTTCCCCAAGGAATCGGCCGGCACGGGCAAGGGCTGCGATCAAAAGACCGTTCCAGTCTGTTAATATCTTATCATCAAGCTGAGGCCGAATTCTGTTTCTCCGATGGTGATGAAGCTCAGACAGAATATCCTCTGTTTGCTTTTCCAGATCTTTTGAGACAGGATTTTGAAGGTGTGGAATATTTGCGCCCGTTTTTTGTCGGGTGGATTCATCATAAAAATTACCTTCGGCATTAATTTGAAAGAGTTTGCAAAATAGTTTTGCATTCTGTTCGCTCAATACGGATTCAATCTCACTTTTTTCCCAGACGTAAAATTTTCCTTCCTCACCTTCACTATCTGCATCTTCAGCAGAATAAAAAGCTCCTCCGGGTGCCCGCAGGCATTCATCCAGGTAATCCACGATTTCGCTGGCGGTTTTTTTGAAAAGTGGATTTTCTGAGATCCTCCAGCCTTCTGTATATGCCATTAACATCATTGCCTGATCATACAGCATTTTCTCAAAATGTGGGAGCAGCCATTCATGATCTGTTGAATAACGGTGAAATCCTTTTCCGATATGATCCCAGAGACCTCCAAGCCTCATTTTTTCAAGGGTAAGCAGGGCCATTTTCTTTGACTCCGGGTCTCCGGAAATTCTTGACCTATTTAACAAATAGAGCAGATTATGAGGGGATGGAAACTTTGGAGATGTGCCAAACCCACCTGAAACAGGATCAAAACGACTTGAAAGAGATTCTATGGTGTTCTGTAAAATATTTACTGAAAGTGAAGCCGAAGATTTACCAAGCTCCAGGCTTTTTGTAAATCCTGATTTAATTTTATCGGCCGATTGTAATATTCGTTCACGGTCACTGTTCCAGATAGTCTCAATTTGAGGAACCAGATCGAGCATTCCGATCCTGTTTTGTAGAGATTGTTTGGGAAGATAGGTAGCGGCAAAAAATGGTTCTTTTTGCGGAGTCATAATGATTGTCAGCGGCCAGCCGCCCTGGCCGGTCAGCATCTGGCAGATGGTCATGTAGGTGTTATCAATGTCCGGTCGCTCTTCCCGGTCCACTTTAATATTTACAAAAGCTCTGTTCATAAGAGAAGCCACTTGCTCATCCTCAAAACTCTCATGCGCCATTACATGACACCAGTGGCATGTTGCATATCCAATGGATAAAAAGACAGGTTTGTCCTCCTCTTTAGCTTTTTTAAAGGCGTCATCACCCCATGGGTACCAATCTACAGGGTTGTCGGCATGCTGAAGCAGGTAGGGGCTTTTTTCGTGCTGAAGTCGATTCATTTGAAACAGACAATTGAATAAAAAATTGAAAATTCGAATTGTTTACAGCTTAAATAAAAAAACGATGGATGTCACCCGAATTCCTTTAGACTTTTAAGGCGTTCACCATAATCTACGAGATATCGTTCATAGGTTTTATTCATCAGCTTAGAGGTAATTAAAAAGTCGGCGGATGACCGGTCGCAGGCCAGAGGGATATTGTAAACAACAGCAATCCGAAGCAGGGCTTTAACATCCACATCGTGGGGCTGCGCCTGAAGGGGATCCCAAAAAAAGATCAAAATATCCAGCTTACTTTCCGCAATGGCAGCACCAATTTGCAGATCACCTCCAAGCGGGCCGCTCATAAAGCGGTGAACAGGCATATCCAGTTTTTCCGAAATCAGCCCCCCGGTAGTTCCGGTGCCGTAGAGATTATGCTTGATTAATATTTCTTTGTTGTAGTCGGCCCAGTCGATCAGGTCCATTTTACGAAAATCGTGAGCTACAAGGCCAATTCTCTTCTTTTCTTCCATTTTTGTGGAATGAGAAGCAATCTGCGGATTCGATGTAAGTGTCTTCATAATATAATACCGGTATTAAAGTATGGTTAATTTCCTGTGCGGTTC
>JBBDMD010000079.1:0-5924 GCA_040878515.1 Balneolaceae bacterium
TTTATATTCTGTATACCGGCCTCACCCTCATTCATACTGATTTTTACATTGAACTTTAAACAAAATATTGCCTTTATGAGCCATTAAGGGCTTTTAGACAAGTTATCAACACACCGATTAAGTTATCCACAATTAATGGTTTTATTAGATTTTTATTTAAAATGTTCATTTTTGAAATGTATCACTTATTCGATAGAAAAATCAGAATGTCACGTTATTTATATTATTATTTAAATGTTAAATAATGTTTTATTATAGTTTTTATATCTACTTAATTAAGTATTTTATCATTGATGATTATGTTGCCAGTCACTGCATAATATTCAATTCTAAGGGCCGGCTGAGAATGTATCCAAACGGATGTAAGCTTTTTAATAAAACTTTCCTTTAGTTTCAGTCACTAATAACAAGAACGATTCCGGCGGATATTTAACATGACTCATCAAAAAAATTTTAGTGCTGATTTTAATGTACGATCCTATGAAGTTCAGACAAATGGGAGTGCTACCCTTGGTTCTGTATGTAACTATTTCCAGGAAGCGGCCGGATTGCATGCACACGAGCTGGAATTCGACATCTCCCAGCTGCAGGCAAAGGGAATTACCTGGATACTCTACAAGATGAATATCGAAATTCTTGACTATCCTGAACGATGGAATACAGTAAAAGTTCTTACGTGGCCATCCTCCGGAGATGGGCTTCGTGCATATCGGGATTATCAATTATTTAATTCTGAAGGACAAATCATTGCCAAAGCGGTCAGCCAATGGATGGTACTTGATTTAAAAACAAGACGGCCTGTACGAATGCCCAGAGAGATAGTGGAAATGGGCCTGGAACAAGAGCAGCACGTAATGGAATTTGATAAATCTCAGTTAAAGGTCAATCAGGGCACCGATTCAGTTGAAATAACAACCGTAGGTAAGCATGATCTTGATATGAACGATCATGTAAACAATGTAAAGTACATTGACTGGCTTACCGGGTATCCGCCGCCTTTGGTTAGTAAAGAAAAACAGTGCTTCCGAATGGAGATTCAATATATCTCCGAAGCCACTTTGGGCGACCGTATCCATTTGTCACAAGAAACCAGAACAGAAAATGGGGGTTATATTCTGGATCAGCAGCTTTCCAAAAATGGAAGTATGAAGGAAATTGCTAAAGCGCAGTCCGTATGGAGATAGATACAGCCGATGCCGCCGGGTTACTCTTTAACTTTGAGTTTATCTTCGGGTTTTCTGAAGTCCTCTGGATGTTTGGACATCTCCCTGAACTCGACAAATGTATATATCAAACCGATTAAAAGCAGTACAACCACAAATATTCCTGATGAAAAGATAAAAGGTACATTCATGACCGGCTCCTGTATTTCAATATTTTAAAATAAGCTCCAAATCCCAGGATAGAGGGCACCCATATTCCAACAAATAAACCAGCTTCCTTATCCACAGTAAACCACAAAAATATTGAAAGGATCATCGAGATGACTGCAGCAGATAAAATAAAATAGTCAGATTTTTTTAGCATAAGATGTAGTTTGAATTTTTAGAATATGATCAGAGGGCATTCTAAAACCGTTCTTGAGTTCAATCTTCGGTTTTTGTCAAACCCTCTGTTATTCTTGTAATTAAAAAATCAGTGAGTCCGTTCCACACTCCATGTCAATTCTTCCGATACCGGTTTATTCCGTGATGGATACCGACCGTGTTCAGAAATTAGCACATCAACTATCCCAGTCTGGTGCAAAGGTTGGATTAACAAGCCGAAGTGATTTGTTTAATTCATCAATTTGTTCGAAATGCTCATCAGAAAGTTCAAAATCGAAGATGTCAATATTCGCCTCAAGGTGTTCAGCCGTACTTGCTTTTGGAATAGCAATCACATTCTCCTGCTCAATCAGCCACCGGAGTGCTACCTGTCCGGGGTTTTTTCCATATTCTTCACCAATATTTATCAGAGTCTCATCCTCAAAAACTTTTCCCTGTGCCAGGGGGCTGTAAGCAGTAACAAGAAAATCATTGTCATACGAATATTCAAGCAGGTCAAACTGACTCAGATAGGGGTGAAACTCGACCTGGTTAGAATACAGCGGGATTCTCAGGTCCTCAATCACAAACTTCATCAACCCAAGTGGAAAATTACTGACGCCGATATTCAATGCCTTTCCCTGATCCCGAAGTATAAGCATCGCTTCAAGAGTTTGCTCAAGGGAATACTGTTTATTTGGCCAATGGATCATTAACAGGTCCACAAACGGCGTACGCATCTGCGAAAGACTGTCTTCCACCGTTTGGAGTACATCATCATGTTCCAGGTTTGTATGCCATATTTTTGTAGAAATAAAGAGATCTTCCCGGTCTACATTAGAGGAATGGACTGCATCTCCCACTTCTTGCTCATTTTTGTACATCTGGGCAGTATCTATATGCCTGTACCCAATATCAATTGCTTTAGATACTACCTGTTTACACTCTCTTCCGTAAAGTTTATAAGTTCCCAAACCTATTTCCGGGACTTCTACACCTTGAGCTGATTTATACTGCATGAATATATTTTAAGCGATTTATTTTGAGATTATACTTTTAAGATAGGGTGTTACCTGATGAATTCGAATCTTTAATCTACTTTATCAATGTAATTTTTCTTGTCAGAATTCGATTTCCGGTCTCCAGTTGAACAATATAGATTCCGCTGGGTAATTCAGATGCATTCCAGGTAAGAGTGTGTTCACCTGCACTAAGGGGTTCATCCACTAAATTCGCAACCTGCTGGCCTACAACATTATAAACACCCAGGCGAACCTGTCTCTCTTCCGGCAGGTAAAACGTAATGTTTGTTGATGGATTAAACGGATTTGGATAGTTTGGCCGCAATTCAACAGAATTTGGTTTTTCCTGTTCTGTCTCCTGCTCAAGCGGTGATTCAAATGGCTTTATTTCAATCTCAAAACGGTTGCCGTGATCCGGCTGGAAAAGTACCAGTGGAGATTCTCTGTTTCCAATGCCTTCAGGAAGGTTCATATCCTCAGACCGGAATGTATAACTTGTCTGCTCTTTCATGTTAACACTCTGCCCTGTATAGGTATCTGTAAGGGTTAGAATCCACTCTTCCGGTATTCCTTCCAATTCCGTCCATTGCAATGTTGCATTTCTGATTGGTTTTGTAGTAAAAATTCCAAGCTGAACGGTATATGCCTGATCCAGTTCATGAGGCAGATGAGTAAAACTGTTTACTTTTCGGTTAATAAACGGCGATGAAAGATAAATGATTGATTGGTCCGGCTCTGTTTCACTCTCCGGATCTTCCAGGAATAATTTTGGCAGGTCAAACCGTTTATCTTCATTTCCTGCCAGCGGTTTCAAAAAGCCAAGCAGGGCGCCATCGTCAAGCAATTTTCCATCATCTGAATCGCCCTCCTTCAGTTTAAAATGCATGAACCTGTCTAAAGCATTGAATACCTGTTCATTGGTTTTTTTTGTAGTAAAAACTGTTTCAGATTCAAGCCGGTTTGCCAATATCGGAACCCAGCCATCTATAATTTCGTCACCGTTATAAAGTATTCTGAAAGATTGTCTTTCATGATCCCAAACGGATACCACCGGTGAAATTGAATTTGAAAACTGGTTTACCAGCTGTTTCAGCCTGACACTTTCGGGAGATTTTCTAATAAGCCATGAGCTGTATTCATCTAATTCAACGACCGAAATATCTTCCTCTGATGCGGTCAGATTCTCTTCAGCAAATATTGAGATGCTTCCCCGGTTTTGAGTCCTGATAAACAGGGGTTCAGGGCTATTGCCGGGCTGCGGAGAATTCTCAGAGTTGTTTAATCGATAAATCCCGGTATCACTGTTCCTGTTCTCTCTGTTAATCCAGTTTCCCGGCGGAGAAATAAATGCCCACCCGGGATTTATAAACTCTTTTTTAAAAATACGGGTCATATTTCCCTCATTGCCGGGCGATCCGGACAATGACCCTGCAAACATCTCTTTTGAAGAGGTAAAATGCTGAGAACTGGAATACCCGTCGTAAGCATTAAAGGCACGGTTCAATTCTAGTGAAGAACCGGGTTCTGCCGGACCGTACATTGCCTTGGCAACTTCCCTTCCATTTTGAAAAAGTTCTACATAACCGCCTGAAGAAGGCAGCAAAGATCCGCTGTATTCATAATCAGAATCAACGGCTTGAGTGGCCGTAAATTCATCGTTTGATATCAGATAAAATCCATAGGGTTTTATATATACTTCCCGGCGTATTACTTTTACTCCTTGGGGTGTATGAATTTCCACTCCCTGCAGCGAGATAGAATTTTCAGTTGGATTAAAAAGTTCAAGATACTCTATGGTTCTGTTGTCAGCGGTATATTCAGGAAAAATTTCGGTAATTAGAACGTTACCCCTCTCTATGAATTCCGTTGAGGCCCTGTAGGGTTCAAGTTCAATTCTTTGTACAGCAAGCGGTAAATTTATTTCTTTCGATTCATTTCTGTTCTCCAGTATCCATCGGAAATGAAGCGTATCCTCATTTTGCAAATATATCTGATCGATGCTTAGCTGTAAGGATATTGAATTCCACTCATTAGAATTGGACTGCAGCATGTCAGGATGTATCATCCCTCCTTCGGCATCTCTCCACAACGCATCATTAATTTTGTACTGAAGCTTGAATTGAAAGGAGTCTGGGCCCGTGATTGGCCGGTAGGTGAAATCGAATGAGACATTCACTTTTTCGAAAGGCTGTTTTGAACTATTGGCAAACGAGATGGAAAAGATTTCATCCTCTGCAACCGATTTACCAACAGACAGTTCTGAATCGGTGTCGCCAATAAAGTAGTTCGAGTTTTGATCTCTTACCGAAGAACTCCATGGCTGCCAGTCGCTGCTCCATGATTCTATGCCGTTATGTGATATTGAATGGATATCCCTTAAAGAAATAATTGAAATATTCTGGCCAAAAAGACTCTGGCCCCGTGTAAACGTAACCTGATGGGCATCCGCACTATTCAGCTGAATTTGAGCTGTAGCGGGTACGATATCCCATATAATCACTATGAGACAAATTAAAAGACCCCCGATAAGAGTTCGGCTAAGTAGCAATTTGCCCATTCACTTCAGTTTATAACGTTTTATCAACTATATAGATGTAATAATTTAATTGAAAAAAGAGAAAGCTAAAACCGGTTTTCTAATTTTTAAACGTAAGTTTTTCCAATTCTCGAATCCTTGATCTGCTTTTATTAGTTACCTCCCGCAAGAATTTGTTATCCAGCTCCAAAATTTTGGTAAACTGATCTTTAGCAAGATCCATTTTACCAAGTTTCTCATAAATTTCGGCTTTCTTATATATGAATATAACATTCTCCGGAAACTCTTTTGTTAACTTTTCCGCATAGACAAGTGCTTCCTCGTATTTCTCTTCCCTGTTAAAAAGGTACATGAGGATCATTTTGGCATCGTGCCGTACATAACTGTCACTTTGTGCGGCTAACTTGAGCTCAGAAAATCCCATCTCAACATCTCCCTTGATCCCGGCAATATTGGTAACCCATTTAATCTCTTTAGGAACACTGCCCAGCATATAATAATACATGCCTCTGCCAATTTTAGCGTCCGGGCGGTCTGAATCCAGTGAAAGTAATTTACGGGTATAGCTGAATCCCGTCATACTGCTTCGAATAGCAATCTTATAATTACTTTCGCCCGCAGCCACAAGGCTTCTGTAGCCGTACAACCCGCTCAGGATCATTACCATGGTTGTATCACCGGGAACTTTATCCAGCCTTTTGTTACTCAGTTCAATCGCCTTTTCAGATTTCTCCAGAAACTCAGTGGCCAGCTCTTCCGTTTGATTCACAAAAAAGTATTCCCAAAAGGGCATCATCGATTCAAAAAAGTAAGGCATCGGGTTTGACGGCGATTCACTTT
>JBBDMD010000080.1:0-1146 GCA_040878515.1 Balneolaceae bacterium
GGGCAGAAGCTACAACTTTCCTGTTGCCCTTGAAGGAGCTCTTAAATTAAAAGAGATCTCCTATATTCACGCCGAAGGATATCCGGCTGCAGAGATGAAACACGGGCCCATAGCACTAATTGATGAAATGATGCCGGTTGTGGTTATTGCAGCAACCCAGCATACCAATGATAAAACAATTTCAAATATCGAGGAAGTAAAAGCCAGAAAAGGACGGATCATATCCATTATGAATTCAGAAAACAGTGACGTGAAAGATCTCTCGGAATTTCATATATCCATCCCATCAACTTTTGACTGTTTCTCACCGCTTCTGACCGTAATTCCACTTCAGTTATTGTCGTACTATATTGCAGTAAACAGAGGTTGTAATGTGGATCAGCCGCGCAATTTAGCTAAAAGTGTTACCGTTGAGTAGAGAGCAAACATAATTACTGCCGGGCGGCATGATAATTACCTGTATGTTTTGAAACCGGGATTCTTTGAAATCACACTTAAACCTGCACCTAAAGGAATGAAGATGAGTTCCGGCCTGTTTGCAATTTTAGTGATAGCTGCTTAATTAACACTAGTATGAAACTATCAGTCAAAAATATGGTCTGCCCCAGATGTGTTGAATCCGTGAGCACAATACTTTCCGAAATGAATGTAGGTGAAGCGGAGGTAGAGCTGGGCAAAGTTTCACTCGGCCGCTCATTGACGGCACAGCAGCTCGACAGGTTTAAAGAGAAGCTGGAAAACAGGGGTTTTGAACTTATTTATGACCGTGAAACAGAACTTGTTAATATCGTAAAAACCTCTCTGATCAATTATCTGGAGTATATACAGTCGGAAAATAAGCCTGTAAAACTTTCTCAGTTTGTCTCTGAAAATACAGACTACAACTATTCCTATCTGAGTAAAATTTTTTCGGATGAAGAGGGTATTACCATAGAAACCTACCTGATTAAAATTAAAATCGAAAGGGTTAAAGAGCTGCTGAGTTTTAAGAAATGGACACTCAGTGAAATTGCCTGGAAATTGAATTATAGCAGTGTGCAATACCTCTCCAATCAGTTTAAAAAAGTAACGGGTCAGACGGTCACACAGTTTATGAAAGAGAATAAGTTTACCCGGAAAACATTTGACCAGGTGTAGGGAAAAATT
>JBBDMD010000081.1:0-5865 GCA_040878515.1 Balneolaceae bacterium
CGTTTATAACACCAGGTTGCCAGGATAGCCCCGATGCCGGGGGACAGCAGGTAGATAGGCAGATGGTACCAGCTTATCCCGCTGTTAATCACATCAAGAAGTATAAATCCGAATGAAATGGAGGGGTTAAGTCCGGTTCCTGAAATAGGCTCGGTTATAAGGTAGCATCCTGCAAATCCAAGCCCGATCATTAACCCGAAAACAGGATTCCGGCGGCGGCGCTTTGGGTACATCATCATCAGAAAGAGCAGTATAAAAACGAATGAAAAGATAATCTCAACAGCTGCAAACTGAAACGTGCCCGTATTCTGACCGGGCGAAGGTGCAAAAGTTGTGCCGGCCAGCCACCAGACTACAATACCGCCAATTAATGTGCCGGTTACCTGTGCTGAAATATAGGTACCAAGCTCCTGGAGCGAAATTCGTTTATGCAGCCAAACGGCAAATGAGACGGCAGGATTAAAGTGAGACTCGGAAATATCAGATGCAATGTAAGTAATAGCTGCCAGTAAAAAACCAATCCCAAGTAAATTGGTGGAAGTCCCTATCAGGATAGAAAAAATAAACATACCGATACACTCGGTAACGAATTTATGCATAATCAGGCAGTCTGTCTGTTGTTGCTGTGGGAATCTACTTGCTCAAGCCCCTATAATGCAAATTAAAGATTGTTTTAACCAAAAAAAGTCTTTAGACCTTTTTTGCCCACCGGGCGCCATTTAAATTCAATGGGTTATGAACTTTACTGAATGTCCGAAATCCTGACGGATTCAATGACAATTTTGGGATGAATTGACAGACACGGTGAATCAATATCTGTGGTACTGCTTTTTTAGATCAAATCTATGTTAAGAGGTCTTCACGAAAGCTTCATAAAAAAATGATTAGTTGTACTACTGAAAATCCATCAAATTGCACTATAAGGACAGCTGTATCATGCGTATTGGAATTGTGTTAATGAATCTGGGTGGCCCCACTCATGAAAATAACGTCAACATTTTTCTGAAGAACCTCTTTCAGGACGAAGATATCATCAAGCTGGGCGGAGGGGTTACGCAAAAATTATTCTCCAATGTAATATCCAAATTGAGAGCGCCAAGTGTTGCCAAAGACTATAAAAAAATCAATGGCTGCCCGAATGGCTGTACCGGCAATAAGCACTGCTTTAATCGGAAAAATAAAGAAATATCAGACTGTTGTTCCCCAATAAACGGGTTCACTGAATCTCAGCGACGCTCTCTTGAAAAACATGTTAAAGAGACCCTGCCCGGACAGGATGTAAAAGTTTATACATGCATGAGATACTGGCTGCCATTTGCAGATACCGTGATGGATGATATGATCGAGGATGGAATTACACATACCGTACTCATGCCGCTCTACCCGCAATTTTCGTGGACCACAACAGGCAGCAGCTTCAGAGACTGGGAAAACACGCTGAAAGAAAAATTTCCTGATGGAAAAAAACCCTGGAAAGAATTTCATGTGAAAAATTACCATCTGAATGAATCTTATTTACGTTCTGTAAATGAACGGATTGATGAAGCCCTCGGTCAGATGGATGATGAAACCCGGCGAAAAACACATTTAATATTCAGTGCTCACGGCACACCACTTCTCGAAGTGAGAAGCGGTGACCCTTATACGGTTGAAATTAAGGAAACAATGGAAGCCATAATGGCCCGGAGGGAAGAAAATCACTCCTACTGGCTTGCTTTTCAGTCCCGTGTTGGCCCCCAGAAATGGACACAACCCAATACTGAAGAGCTTGTGAAAAGGCACCTGCAATACGGTATCAAAAACTTTTTAATGATTCCGATTGCTTTTGTTACAGATCACATTGAAACTCTGTATGAGCTGGGTGTGGAACTGGTAGAGAATATGGAAGAAGAAGGATTTGAGTTTGAAAATTACAACGTGACAAAAGGTTTGAATGACCATCCGAAATTTATTCAGGCACTGGCAGATGAAGCTTTGAACTGCCTGAAGCATGAGGTGTCATCAAGCTCCAATAAAGAACAAAAAGAAGTTACAGCATAACGGGATGATACATCCGACAATACAGGATTTTACGGTCATTGGCATTAATCACTGGGATGCCCCTGTGGAAGTACGCGAAAAATTCAGCCTTACATCAGCAGTCAAAGAGCAGTTACTTGATGGCGCAAAACGGGAAGGCATCAAAAGCCTGCTCGTTGTATCCACCTGCAACAGAACGGAAATCTTTGCCCAGGGTGCCTCAACCCGCGAACTGATTCGTCTGTTGACCAGCTACTCCAATGGCAACCTGGATGAATTCCATAAATACGGGTTCGAACTGGAGGCGCAGCGTGCCGTTGAACATCTTTTTAAAGTGGCTACAGGCCTCGATTCTCAAATATTGGGCGATCTGCAGATTGTAAAACAGGTGAAAGAGGGATATGAATACTCCGCTTCCCATGAAATGATATCAGGGGAACTTCACCGTTTAATGCAGCACGTATTCCGGGCCCATAAACGCTCCAGAAGTGAAACTTCCCTCGGGCAGGGAGCTGCCACCGTTGCTTATGCGGCCGTACAGTTTGCCATGCGCACATTTCATAACCTCACCAACAAAAATATACTGCTTGTCGGAACCGGTAAAATTGGAAAGGTGACATGCAAAAATCTTGTGAATCTGGGGGCTGCAAAACTTACATTGATAAATCGTACCCGGGATAAGGCAGAGTTTATTGCCGGTAAGTTTAACCTTGAGGTGGCAGATATGGACCGGCTTCCCGAACAAATTGCGGATGCGGATCTTGTGATTGTAGCTACCGGGGCCAGTGAGCCTGTGATCCGGCCCGAGCATATGAGTATTGCCATGCAAAAACCGAAATTTAAAGTGATGCTGGATCTGTCGGTTCCCAGAAATATAGATCCGAATGTTGCCACTCTTGATTTTGTGGACGTTGCGAATATGGATATGCTGGGTGATGTTACCGACGAAGCCTATCGTAAACGCGAAAAAGAAGTGCCCCTCGTAAAAGAGATCATCCAGGATGAATATTCCGATTACCAGCTCTGGCTCAATGAACAGCGCGTTGTACCCACTATAAAAGCACTGACCCAAAAATTTAACACCATCCGGGATGATGAACTGAATTTTTTCAAAAACAAGATTGATACGGAAGATTTTGACAAGGTTGAAAAACTAACCCGCCGGATTGTCAATAAAATTGCCGCCTACAGTATTGAGCACCTCCGCGACCACCATCAATCGGATGATGTTACCGAGATGGTAGAAAAAATGTTCAAACTTGAATCTGCCGATAAATCATGAAAAAGCTGATCCGTATTGGTACGCGCGACAGCGAATTGGCAACATGGCAAGCAAAGGAAGTAGCATCCCGGCTCCGTGAAGCAGGTTATGAAACCGATCTTATATTTGTAAAATCGGAGGGTGATATTGACCTCACTACACCTCTGACGGAAATGGGAGGAAAGGGAGTTTTTACAAAAGCCCTGGACGATGCCCTACTTGAGAACCGGATTGACCTGGCTGTACACTCCTACAAAGATTTGCCGACCGACAACCCGCTCCCTCTCGTTGTATCTGCCGTAATGGAACGGGAAGACCCGCGCGATTCGCTTGTGGCACCCAAAGGAATTGATTTTCTGGATGATGAAAAAAAAAGGGCTGTGATTGCAACCAGCAGTAACCGCCGTAAAGCACAATGGCTGCACAGGTATCCAAATCATAAAATTACCAATATCCGGGGCAATGTGAATACCCGCCTCAGAAAAGTAAGTGAAAACGGATGGGAAGGAGCTATTTTTGCGGCAGCAGGATTGATAAGAATTGGGCTCGATCATCACATATCGGCAACCCTCGACTGGATGATCCCTGCTCCGGCACAGGGCGCTATGGCCGTAATGGTTCGTGAGAATGATAAAGAGATGATATCCGTTACCTCGGAATTGAATCACCGTGAAACTGACATCTGCACTATGGTTGAACGGGAACTTCTGAATGAAATGGAAGCCGGCTGCAGTGCTCCGGTAGGTGCCTATGCATGGATCGAAGACAATAAGGTGATTTTACAGGCAGTTGCCCTGAAAACAGATGGATCCCTGCAATACGATATAGAAATGAATTCAACGGTTGACAGCGCAAAAGGCCTCGGGCGTAAAGCTGCCCGCAAGCTGCTGGAACAGGGCGCAGACAAACTGGTTGAAGAGATGAAAGGGAATGTATGAACTCCTGATGATATGTTGCCCCGCCATCGGGCTGAGTTTAACAGGATCATGACAATAGGAAAACAGAATCATGTCAACCCGCCACAACATACTCATTACAAAGGAGCTTAATTCAGATCAGCGGAAGCTCACAGAAAGCCTGGGGCTTCATGTTGTAGAAAGACCGGCCATTGACATTAAATTCCGGAATAACTGGGCCTCATTCGAATTAATTCTCAAAAAAACTGATGATCCTGTCTTTGTATTTACAAGCCGGAATGGAGTGCTGGGATTCGATAAATTTATGAAAGCTGCCGGAACAACGTATCCCGCAAATATACCTGTCTACGCCGTTGGCAGTAAAACAGCTGAGGCTGTCCGGGAACTGGATTTTAAAAACATCACCATACCCAGACAACAGAATGGTGTGGGCCTTGCAATAACAATTGCGGAAGATTTTGGAAGTATACCTGAACTTAAAAATTCAATCGTAATCCATTTTTGCGGAAACCGGCGAAGGGATGAGCTTCGCCACTTTTTAACGAAATCAGATATCACCGTTAAAGATATCGTAGTCTATGAAACCCAATTAAACGAAATGGAATTACCGGACAACCCTTTTGATGCGGTTCTTTTTTACAGCCCCAGTGCCGTTCAGGCATATCGTAACAGCGGTGGATTTTATAACACAGATCTTCCTGAACTATTTGCCATCGGCCCTACAACCGCCGAAGAGCTGAGTATCGAGTCTGGAAAACACGTGCACGTTTCGCCCCGTCCCGATACCGAAACCTTTTTAAAATTCACCGCCCGGATGTTGAATGAAATGTCCAGTTCAGTAATATAGCGCCGTTCCGATGGGTGACATTTAATCCTGAAATCCCAAACAAATTAAACTAAAAACATCCATGCCGCATAACTTTCCAAAACTTAAAAACGACCTGTTTCTTCGGGCCTTAAAAGGTGAAGAGGTGGAACGGCCTCCGGTCTGGATGATGCGTCAGGCGGGCCGGTACCTGCCTCAGTATCAGGTACTTAGAAAAAAATATACTTTTTTTGAGCGTGTTGAAACACCTGAACTGGCTTGCGAAATTACCCTACAACCCATCGACGAGCTGGAACCTGATGCAGCCATTATCTTTTCAGATATTCTTACGGTACCCCAGGCTCTCAATATCGATGTTCAAATGGTACCCGGAAAGGGGCCGGTAATGGGAAATCCGGTCCGGACAGTTGACGATGCCTTCTCGATTTTGGCTGAAGACATTCCCGGAAAGTTGCAACATGTGATGAATGCCATAACACTAACCCGTAAAGAGCTGAACGGCCGTGTCCCTCTCATCGGTTTTGCTGGAGCTCCATGGACTCTCTTCTGCTATATGGTACAGGGTGAGGGCTCTAAAAATTTTGACAAGGCCAAAGCATTTCTATTTCAGCATCCGGATGCCGCCCGGCATGTGATGAAAGAACTTACAAAAGCTACCATCGATTATCTGAAGGCACAGGTACAGGCGGGAGCACAGGCCGTGCAGGTCTTCGATTCCTGGTCCGGGCTGCTGAGCCCCGATGATTTTAACGAATGGGCCATCCCATACCTGATGGAAATCTGTAATGCAATTAAAGAGGTACCGGTAATACTGTTTGCCAAAGGATCTTGGTATGCACTCG
>JBBDMD010000082.1:0-5848 GCA_040878515.1 Balneolaceae bacterium
ATACATTTAGAAATGGAGGAGAGCTTTTTTTCTGTTTTTTTGAATGGTTTTACGCTGTTTTAACCCAGATATCTCACATAAAATAAGTAAAACATGATGTAACTATATGTTTTATATCTTTTTAAGATCTATATTTTGAGTCTACGAAAAATACACCCTGTTTATCTGCGAAATTTTCCCCTCAGCGGCGTTGAAGATAAAATGGCGTGCTCAACGTACTCAGGTACGTTTCCGCTGCTATTTTATCTTCGCCTTGCTGAGGAAAAAATCTCTTGGTGAGAAATCCGGGTTAACCTTGTAAAATTCTATCTTTCAGAATAGTTATTATTTAGATAGCTCAAATTTTTGAGCGTAAAGCGACAGGTAAATTTATGGAAAGTATTTATGGATAAAGCGACAAGCGATCAGCTGACAGTCACATTCTTAAAGAATATCAGTATTTCAAAAGCCATCATAACGATCGCTGGAATCAGTTTGGGGGCCTTTCTTTTTCTGCTGTGGCTGCTTTATGGAAGAGATGCCGGCGGGCAAACCGCAACCTGGGTTGAACAATTACCGGCATTAAATGCACTCTTAAATAGTATAACAACGGTATTGATACTTGCCGGTTTCATAGCCATTAAGAAAAAAAAATACGTGACGCACATGAAGCTTATGCTGACCGCATTTGTGACCTCATTATTATTTCTGATCAGTTATCTGCTATATCACAATTATGTAGGCCACACACCTTTTCCAGGAGAGGGAGTGATTCGGCCGGTCTACTTCACCATACTGATATCACACATTATTCTTTCTGCCTTTGTAGTACCACTGGTTATGACAAGCTATTACTTTGCGTTCTCAGGCAAATTTAAAACTCACCGGAAAGTTTCGAAATGGACACTGCCGGTATGGCTTTACGTTTCGGTAACCGGAGTTGTAATCTATTTTATACTAAACTCGTATGTGTAAAAAAGCAGGATATACAGACAGAAATAAACCGTCCGTATGTCCTGCCCAGGATTATACAAGACTTACCTTTATCCCAAAAAATCATCTCCTGCTTTTGGAATTATAACTTCAGTATCGCAAAACTCTTCTGTAAAAGATTTGAAATCTTCAGGTTTGCCTGTTAGAACGGGGAATGTTCCATAATGTATGGGAATGGCCATTTTTGCTCTGAGCATATCACAACAAAGCGCTGCCTCCTGAGGCCCCATCGTATAATGGTCTCCCATAGGAACGGCGATCACATGAGGTTCATACATATCTCCATAGAGTTCTAAATCTCCAAAGATATTTGTATCTCCGAGATGATAAAAACAGATATCATCATCAAAGGAGAGTACTAACCCCCCGGATTCACCCGCATATTCTCCGCCAAACGAAGAGCTGTGATTGGCACTGACAAGTGTTACCGAGAAATCGTCAAAATGAACAGTACCGCCTTTATTAAATTCTATTCTTTGCTCCTCTTTTAATCCTTTCTTTTTCAGAAGTTGCGATAATTCTACCTGTGCAACTACGGTACATCCTGTTTTTTTGGCCAGTTCAAGAGTATCCCCTACATGATCCTCGTGCCCATGAGTTAACAGGATATAGTCTATTTCTTCTGGATTTTTGAATTCCTCCGGTGTTGAAGGATTTTGTGATAAAAAAGGATCAATGTAAATAATCTTGCCCGAAGGAGAATCCAGTCGGAATGCTGAGTGTCCTAACCATCTCGCTTTTACGTTTGTATCCATTACTTTTATTTTTCTTTGTGGTTTGTTTATTAATACAAATTAACAAAATATGGCAATTTATCGTTGACAATCGTAAAAGGTTATGTTATCAATAGTAGTGTAAAACTTCATACCTGAAGTATATTGCTAGAAATAATTTTCAGGATAATTACCAACCTTTATTAATATTTTTATGACTAACAGAGTAAAGTTGCACCCCGTCTCACCTCATAAGAAGAAAATTTTTGAACTCACTGATGAATTAATAAATGGAGCGGTACTGGTTCTTCCAACCGACAGTCAATACGCTCTGGTTTGTGATTATCAAAATAAAAAGGGTATTGACCGGATCCGGCAAATCCGTCAGCTGAATAAAAAGGATCATCTGACAGTAATGTGTCACAGTTTAGAACATGTTTCAATTTTTGCACTACTATCAGATGATAATTTTAAACTGATCAAACGATTAATTCCCGGCCCATACACATTTATTCTACCGGCAACCCGGGAGGTGCCCAGGTTATTAACTCATCCTAAAAAACGCACGGTCGGAATACGTGTACCGAATTATCCAATATGCCTGGATCTTATAAATGAATTGGGGCGGCCTCTGCTGGCAATTACTGCAAAACTGCCGGATGTTGAGCATGGTCATCCTGAGGATGGAGACCGTCAGATGTTTTTAAGCCGGTTTGATAATAGAGTTGATATAGTTGTAGACGATCAGGAACCCCTGCCTTCAGACGAAACAACGATTGTAGATTTAACGGGAGATAAACCTGAATTATTAAGAGAAGGCCTTGGGATGGATGAGCTGAATGAGGCACTTGCCCTGGAAGGGCTGACCCTGATGGCAGGGGCCAATTCGTGAAAATTGCTATTAATACCGGAGGTGGCGATGCACCGGGTTTAAATGCAGCGATCCGGTCTGCCACACTTTCTGCACTTCGTAAAGGATGGGAAGTGGTTGGCATTCAGAACGGTTATGGATCACTCTATACAGATCAACCATTTATTCCTCTAACTCCAGAGAAAGTGAGGGGTATAACAATGGATGGAGGAACCATTCTGGGAACTGCCAACAAAGGAAATCCTTTCGAAATGCCCGTTCAAAAGGAGGGAGGCTGGAGCCTGGAAGATCGCTCTGACGAGGCACTTGATGTGTTTCGTCGTTATGGTATCGATGCTCTTGTGGCTATCGGTGGTGACGGTTCCATGAGAATTGCAAACAGGTTGACTCAAAAAGGGCTGCGGGTGGTTGGTGTACCCAAAACAATCGATAATGATATCTGGGGTTGTGATGTAACGGTGGGCTTTGATACGGCCGTAACTACAGCCACAGAAGCCATCGACAAAATTACAACAACGGCTAAATCTCATCATCGAATCATGGTTGTGGAAGTCATGGGACGATATGCCGGCTGGATCGCCCTGCATTCAGGCCTGGCTTCTTCTGCGGATACTATATTGATACCTGAGATTGAATTTAGCTTTGAACCCATGGTCCGGAAATTCAATGAACGGAAAGCCGGCGGAATTACTTATTCAATTGTTGTAGTGGCAGAAGGTTCTGTTGAAAAAGGCGGGAGCCGCTTTGTAAAAGGCAAAATTTTAGGACAGGCTGAACAGCTGGGTGGAGTTGCCGAGTATGTAGCCAAAACATTGAGTGAAAAAACCGGAAATGAATCCAGATCTCTGGTACTGGGCCATTTGCAGCGCGGAGGGGTGCCATCATCACAAGACCGGCTGATATCCCTTCGGTTTGGGGCTGCGGCCATCCGGGCACTGGCCGACCATGATTTTAACAAGATGATTGTAATGCAGCAGAATCAGATCATGCGGATACCCCTGGCTGATGTTGCTGATAAAATTAAAAGTGTACCCCTTGATAGCGATACGGTTACAACAGCAAGGGAAATAGGTATATGTTTAGGTGATTGATATGAGCTTTTTAAATGGACTTCGCGGAATGATGAGTGGTAAACCGGAACTGCCCGTTCAATGGAATATACCGGAAACTGAAGATCAGATCGATGAACTTTTTCAGTCAAACAGAATACAGGTAATCTATAAACACAGTTATTCGTGCAGCATCAGTATATTTGCAAAAAACCGTATTGAAGCTGATATCGATAGTTTCTCCAAAAAAGCAGATTTTCACTTTGTTGATGTGAGGATAAACAGGCCGATTTCAAACTATATTGCGCAAAAAAGTGGTGTGCACCATGAATCTCCACAGCTCCTGATAATACGGGATGGGAAAGTGTTGTGGAATGGTTCTCACAACCGGGTTCAGACAGAACCAATCAAAAATACTTTGAATAAAATCAGTTAAGTACAAGGGCGGCCGGGTTATTCTCTAAAAGATTTTTTGAAGTTCTCCTCAAATTCGGGCCTGATAATTCCATTTTCTGTAATGAATGCCGTGATTAATTGATGAGGCGTAACATCGAAAGCAGGATTATAGACTTCAATTTTATCAGGGGCCGTTTGTTTGTTTCCAAAATTTGTCACTTCCTCAGAATCCCGCTGCTCAATTTCAATTGTATCACCCGAATCAAGATCCATATCAATTGTTGAATAGGGTGCGGCAACATAGAAGGGTATATCGTGAGCATCGGCCAAAACGGCTAAATTATAGGTTCCGATTTTATTTGCAGTATCTCCATTCTTTGCAATTCTGTCGGCACCAACCACCACCATATCCACCAAGCTCTGTTTCATTAAAAATGCTGCTGCAGAATCAATTTGAAGGGTAAAAGGGATTTCTGCATTTTGGAGTTCCCATGCCGTTAGCCTGGATCCTTGCAGTAGGGGGCGTGTTTCATCAACCCAGACTTTTTGGAGTTTTTTTGCCTGATGTGCATGATAAATTACGGAAAAAGCAGTCCCGAATTCTCCTGTGGCAAGTCCTCCGGTATTGCAGTGGGTCAGAATCCGGGCGTTTTCTTGAACCAGTTCTACACCATTTTCTCCAATTGACTTACAGAGCCGGCGGTCTTCATCATGAATGGTAATAGCTGTGTCCAGCGCTATATCCTTCAGTTTCGAAATTTCCAGTTCTTTTTGAGCGTAAAGAGTGGTCATCATTCGTTTTAACGCCCATGAGAGATTTACTGCAGTGGGCCTGGAAGAATTCAGGTATTCAGCAATTCTTTCACATTCACTGAAAAAGCTTTTGAAATTCCGTTCCGGCAGATCTTTAATGCCAAGATAAAATCCATATGCACCGGCTATTCCGATGGCCGGTGCACCACGAACCCGCAGTTTTTTGATGGCATCCCAGACCTGTCCGGTTGTAGTCAGATCTATATAAACTTCGCGATCAGGCAGGAACGTCTGATCGATAATCGTAACCCGATCATTTTCCCATTGAATGGACTTAAATAAGGGTTTGACTTCCGTCATAATCTAAGCAGTATAAATTTATAGTATTAGTAACAAGCTAAAAGATAAGGATTCAAACGCGAAAAATAAGAGATCATATCAAAAGGTTAGCCCGCATATATCACAACTATTTAGTTGAAAATTGTGGGTTAGGGTTTTTCCTTATGCGGTGGTAAGATTTACTCTTATGGGTTGATCATGGAACCCCCTGCTGTAGTACAAGACAGAATTTTATATCATTTAATCGCGATAAGCATTCATGTGATGCTATCGTTCAAAAAAAGTTTAACAAGTAAAAAGCGGGTATACAAAATGATTTTAAAGAAAAATGTAGGATATATCGATTCAATAATCAGAGCAACTCTGGGCGTAATAATAGTACTGGCCGGAGTGTATTTCCAAAACTGGTGGGGATTTTTAGGCCTCATACTTGTGTTTTCAGGTAGTTTATCATTCTGCCCTATATATAAAATGGCGGGAATTGATACATCCAGGATAAATTCAGAACGGGCGAATTGAGCTGGATGTAAACCCGGGAGTCAGTCTTTAATCTCAAGCTGACTATTTATATGTTTGAGAGGATATCCGGTTTCCGGTTTTACCCACCCTTAATCCGGCTGTATTGGCAATGATGAGATTTCAATGAAACAGATCATACAGCACTGATTAATTTATGAGGCTTGTGGAAGCATAGCTACGAAGTCTGATGCAAATATTGATCAGAATCCAGGCCAAGTTCATCGGCATACTTTTCA
>JBBDMD010000083.1:0-3413 GCA_040878515.1 Balneolaceae bacterium
GATGTTCGATATGCTGCAGCAAGATTGTGGGTAGATGGCATTATTCATCCGTCAGAAACCCGTATGCGTATCTCCAGGGCCATTGAATATACAGATCATAACCCGGAGATACCGGAGTTTAAAACCGGTGTAATGCAGGTATAGCCCGCATTTTTCACCAAAATAGTTGTGAGAAATGCGGGATAGATACTGAATCTATCGATCATTTTAGATTTTGGATAGTCAGTTCGTCGATGAAATCTTAACATGCAACAGTCTTGTCTGAATGATTAGTTTATTCCGTTCACAGAATTCACAAGCTGATACTTTTTCACTACTTTCTTTGGGAAATACAAAGATTCATACAGATGCAGAGATTTTATTTAATTTTTGGGTTGTTGATCCTTCTGTTTGCCGGTGAAATTGATTCACTGAGTGCACAGGATCGTTCAGATCCACGTGCCGCATTTTTCAGATCCCTGGCAGTCCCCGGATGGGGTCATTATTATGCAGATCAAGAGAACTGGAAAAGAGGACAAGTCCATCTGGCCGCTGAACTTATCATGATAGGCTCATATTTTGGTTTAAAGGTTCGATCGAACAATTTGGAGGATCAGTACATCACACTCACCCGTTTAAAGGCAGGAGTGGAGATCTCAGGCAGAGGCCGGGCTTTCAGGCTGGCTATAGGAAATTTTGAAACTTTGGAAGATTACAACGATTATCAGCTCAGAACCAGAAATTGGGATCGCCTATACGACGACCTTCCGGAAAACCGATGGAACTGGAATAGTTTTGAAGATCGGGGCAGATACCGCGATTTAAGATCTGATTCGGAAAGTATTCGGAGTCAACTTCCGGCTATATTGGGGCTTATGGTCGTAAACAGGGTGATTAGTGGAATCAGTGCTTATAACAAGGTTAAAAATAAGATGAATCTCCCCGCAGTTTCTGTAACACCGGTTATAAATAAAAATGGCAGCACCGGAATACTGTCAACAATCTTATTTCAATTTTGAGAAAAAGCTTAAAAGATTTTTGAAATTGCTTAACTACCAATTGATATGCAGGAGACTCAACGCTGGAAACTGACCTTTCAGTTCGATGGTTCAAACTTTAAAGGCTGGCAGCGTCAACCGGATGAAAGAACGGTTGAAGGAGTTATTGAAGAAGCTTTTTCCACATTGTTTCAGACCGATATAGATCTGATAGGACAGGGGAGAACGGATGCAGGCGTTCATGCACTGGCTCAAACTGCACATACAGATTTGCCGGATCGATATTCTGCGGATCGAATTCTCCATGCCATGAAGGGTCTTCTTCCAGAAGATGTAGCACTTATGAGTGCTGAACCTGTTTCTGCTGACTTTCATGCCCGGTTTGATGCACTATCGCGGGCTTACAAATATCAAATTTCCACGAAATCAACTCCTCTGAGCAGGCAGCTCTATTGGTTTTATGACTTTTCACCAGATGCTGGAATACTTCACGAATGCTCAGATTTAATTGTTGGTGAACATGACTTTATCAACTTTTGTATCCCATCGGAAGCAGAATTCGGAACAACAATCTGTACCATTAATGAGAGCAGATGGGAAGTGCATTCAAACCGGTTGTACTATCATATTGAGGGCAACCGGTTTCTTCGGCATATGGTCCGCCGGTTGGTAGGATCTATGATCAATTGTGGCCAAAACAAGTTGAATATCAATGATTTTCATAAACTTCTATCGGGAAAAACTGTGAAAAAGAAAGGCCATGCTGCCCCGGCAAAGGGCCTAATACTTAAAAAAGTGAACTATTAACCTGATGGATCCGGTGAAAAAACTCTTGACAGCACAATATTTAGTCTATTAGATAAATTCTAATAATCGGGTATAAATTTATTTGTCGTGATCCAGCCCCCAAATCAAAATTTATTAATAGTGGGTTAATATCCAGTTAACCTCAGCATTCTATTATAGACACAGTAACTCTACTTATTACCAACAATCAAATAACGGCAAAAAGGGCACTTTTGAGTAGGTGCCCTTTTTATTTTAAACGGCTTAGGTTAGAATAATTTATGTAACAATTATCCTTTTTTTTTCTCATTATTAATAGAGATTTGAGAACTGACTTATGAGTATTTTTTATTTACAGATAAACAGTTATACTTTATAAGTTATTTATTAATATTACATGCGTTTGCAAATCATTGGGGCTCAATTGTTTAGTTGTACTTAAGTACATTTTCTTTATTATCTACAAGACAAATATTATTATGAGAAAAATAGCTTTTACTAACCAAAAAGGAGGAGTCGGTAAAACGACCACCACCATAAACGCCGGTGCCGGGCTGAGTAAAATGGGGTATAAAGTATTATTAGTGGATATGGATCCACAGGCAAATCTTACTTATTCACTAAAACTACATACAAACAGACTGGATAAAAATATCTATCATGTGTTAAAAGGCCTCTCGACTGTTGATGAGGTTATCATGAAACACAATGAATTTGATATCCTGCCATCTTCCATTGAACTGTCCGGAGCAGAAATGGAATTGGTTAATGAACCGGCCAGGGAATTACTTCTAAGAGATGCCTTGTCTGAAATAGAAGGGCAATATGACTTTGTTCTTCTCGATTGTCCGCCTAATTTAGGGTTATTGACACTAAATGCATTTACAGCAGCTGATGAACTTATCATTGTGCTTCAGTCAGAGTATCTTGCACTTCACGGGCTTTCTAAGCTGATGGATGTGATTAAAGTGATTCAAAAACGACTCAATAAGAAACTGAAAGTAGAAGGTATTGTCTGCACCCTTTACGACAACCGAAAAAACCTGAACAGGGAAGTAGTAGGGCATATTCGTGATTATTTTGGTTCCAAGGTATTTAATACCGTAATTAGGGACAATGTTGCGCTGGCTGAAGCACCAAGCCACCATAAAACTATATTTGAGTATGATGGCGAGAGCAACGGCGCTAAAGACTACATGATGCTCGCTAAAGAAATTCGAAACGGCTATTAATAGATTTTTGATTATGGAGAACAAAAAAAGTTTAGGTCATTTTCCATTTGAACAGCAATCTGTAGATTTTGACGACTCCCAGTATTCATTTATTCCGGATATCAGTGATATTAACCGGGGTAGATTGTCAGAGGCGGAAAAACCAAAAAATGATTTTGTGAATCCGTTTCTGTCAGAAACTCATCAGGATTCTGATACCTCTAATTTCCCGTTCGGTGATGCTTACTTCAATGAAGACTGTTCATCAGATGAAGAGTCAGATGACGTTAAGGCGGATAAGAAAGTAGCGAGTTATTATCTTGAAGTAAATGTTATCAGAAGGATCAAAAGCTACGCTAACAGAATTAGAAATACGTATTCGGGTGTAGTTTCAGAGGCCATTCAAAATTATCTGGACGAAAAAGATTCTTAGTCCGGC
>JBBDMD010000083.1:3513-12407 GCA_040878515.1 Balneolaceae bacterium
TGTTCTTGATAGGAGCTCCCGATGGTGCTGCATTTCCAAGTTCCCATGTTGGCCAGAGTGTCGGGATCTATCTGCTCCTGCAGCCAATGAGCAAAAAATTTCGCATCCTTTTAGGATTAATGATACTGGGGATCGCTTTATCCATGGTCTATGCTTCAATTCACTACGCGATTGATGCTGCCGCAGGATTTATCTCAGGCTGGATCTTTTATACAATATTGAATGCCATTTATTTAAAATTCATCCATAAAGAGTAAAATTTGAATGATTTTGTTACTCGCAGATCACTATAAAATTTTACCGGATATTCACAGTTTTCACTCTGAACAATTATTTTAAGATCGGATTTAAAAATATTATCATCTTCTAAACAGAAGCGTCGGAATGATCACCATCTATAAAAGCCATAGCCTGACTAAATTATCTAAACGTCTTTCCGGAACAATCAGGAAAATGGAGAAGAGAGATCCTTTTGACCCCATTCCGATTATTGTTCCGAATCAGGATACGTCAAGATGGCTTAAGCTATCTCTTGCGGAAGAACTGGGAATTATCGGAAATCTCCGGTTTATACTTCCATCAGAATGGCAATACCAACAGATTCGAAAACTCTATTCTGACCTTCCCAATAAGCTGCCTTCCGATTTAGACTCGATGAAGTGGGCAATTGCAGAAATTTTATCCGATCCTTCTCTTCGCAAAGAATTGGCCTTACCGGATTATTATATATCATCACAACCTGATGAAACAAAAGAACAGGCTACGGTTCAGCTGGCTGGTCAGCTATCATCAGTGTTTGACCAGTACCTCAACTACCGCCCGGAAATGATATTGAAATGGCAGTCCGGAAACGTGGGCAGCGGTAATGAAAACTGGCAGGGAAAACTGTGGAATATTTTAAATGATCGGTGGAAGGCCAAGTACAGTAATGAATTAGGGATCAATAAAGCTGAGTTGTACAAAAATACTATCCAATCCATTTCACGTGGAGACATTCTGCCTGAAGATTGGGTTTCCCTGTTTAATCCCGGTCTGATTCCGGCACCAATTGTTAAGATGCTTGAATTGTGCGGTAAAACATCGAAGATCGATATCTACAAAATTCTGCCTGCAAACAACCCGGATCCCTGTAAAACTACAGAACAGAATGAGCTTGTAAAAGCATTTGGTGATGAAATGCGGGGAGTAAGTATGCTGTTTGAGCTGGAGAATTCAACGGTCATTCCTGAATACCCTGAGTTGAAGCAACCGGAAAACGTGCTCCAGGCCGTTCGGCAATCCATCATTAAAAACAAGCCGGTTAATCCCTTTCCGGCGGAACGCATTGCGCAAGAAGGCATCGAGATTCATTCATGCCACAGCAGCCTGAGGGAAGTGGAAACCCTGCACCAGTTCTTGATCAAACAGTTTGAAACAGACCCCACACTGCAGCCGGACGATATACTTGTTATGACTCCGGATCCTGATCGCTATAAACAGGAAATTCATGCCGTCTTCGATACCGTGGAGGAGGGACTCCCATATATTCCCTATCACATTGGTTATGATCGATCTGCTGAAGACGAAGAATTGAGGCTTTCATTTGTGAGATTGCTGGAACTTCCTGATTCCCGGTTTTCATTTTCATCCGTTCTGGATTTACTCAGTTCCGGGCCGGTCAGATTAAGATTCGGGCTGTCTGAATCTGATCTGGTTCAGATTAAGCAGTGGATGGAAGATAATCATGTGATTTGGGGATTGGATGCCGATCACCGGAAAGACTTTGATCAACCGGGTGAATCCATTCATACCTGGCAATCGGCCATGAAAAGGGGATGGCTGGGACAATTGATGGGCAATCCGGATCAATTTTTTGTGAATGATGAACTGCTTTATGAGGGTATAAGAACAACAGATCAGCGCCTCACATGGGCCAGATTCTCTGCATTTCTCAGGCAATTAAATGAACTCAGAAGTATATCAAAGAAGAAAAGAACTGTAGGTGAATGGAGTGAGTTAATCAGCTTCCGGATGAAACTCTTTTTGAGCGATGAAAGTTTGAACAGCAGGTCAGGAATTCAGCTTTATGATATCATCCAAAACTTAACTGAGAGTGTAGCTATTTCCGGTTTCAGATCTGAGGTATCCTATACCACTTATCGCAATGAAATTGTCTCAGCCATTGAGCAATATAAAGCCTCAACCGCAATTTTTACCCGTGGTGTTACATTCAGTTCTATGGTTCCTGTCAGAAGCCTTCCGTTTAAAATTGTAGCACTCATTGGACTGAATGAAAGTAGTTTCCCCAGAAAACCTGTGCATCCCGATTTTGATATCATGGCACAAAATCCGGAACCATTTGAACGAAACAGAAAGAATGAAGACCGTAATTTGTTCCTGGAATCAATTCTGTCAGCTGGAAACATTCACTATTGCAGTTATACAGGCCAAAGCCCTAAAGATAATGAGACGATACCGCCATCGCCCATAATCAGTGAATGGATCGGGATTCTGTCTGAGATGACCGGTATTCCAGAATCAGAAATTGTAGATAATGAGGCATTAAACGGTTTTTCTCCGAATAATTTTACATTGAAAAATTCTTGTTCATCTGTCTATTACGGAGTGGCAGCGGCAATGGCCGATCAAAGCGTATCCATCTCCGGTTTCGATATTAGCCAGCCTATTCAGCCTGATGAAAATGACCCGATTATCGATGTTGATCATCTTGTTATGTTCTTTTCAAATCCACTCCGGTTTTTTCTGAAAAAGAGATTTGATGTATCACTAACGGAACCAAAGGAGGAAAAAAATGAATTTGATTTCAATCACCTGGAACGGCACCTGCTGTTTCAAAGGGTTCTTGGCTGGATTTTAAATGACGGTTTAAATGAGGCTGTTTACAACAGTGTATTACAATCGGGTGTTTTACCATCAGGTTGGCCGGGGAAACGACTATTCAATGAATTAATAGGTCAGGCGAAGACTGCAAAACAGGAATTAATTTCAAAAAATGTTTCTCCGAAATCTGTTAATTATGAGATCTCTATTCCATTGCAAAATAAAAGGATAGAGGGATCAGTTAAGAGTTATTCTAATAATGAATATCTGGATATTAATCCATCTGCAAAATCCGGAAAAGTGTTATTACAGAGCTGGCTGAGGCATCTTCTATATTGTACCGCCCAGAATAAAAAAAGCTCGTCCTTACTGCTCTGCCAATTGAAGAAAGATTCACCTGTATGGATAAGGTTTAAGCCAATAGATCAATCAGATGAGATTCTTCAAATCCTTGCGGGAATCTATGAAGACGGAATCAAAGAGCCTCTTTATTTATTTCCTAAAACTCAGGCTGAGTATCAGGAGGCTATTATAAATAATAAAAATAAACCTCCGGAACAGTATGCTAAATCTGAATTTGAAGGGGGCTTTAAAAAACATGGTGAGCGGGAAGATGTCTATATCACTACCCTGATAGGAGAGAATACTGAATTCAGGGATGAATTTTTAAGAGGAGAACATCAAAAAATAGTCAAACTGATGCTGGAAAACAGTGAGGTGCTAAAATAAAGAAGCCGCTAAATACCGTATATGATATAGAATTCAATCCCCGGCTTGTGGTGGAAGCAAGTGCCGGTACCGGAAAAACCTATACGATTGTCGGATTGTATATTCGGTTGCTGATTGAAAAACAAGTTCCATTAGACAAGATTCTGGTTATGACCTTTACAAAAAAGGCAACAGCCGAATTGCGGGAACGGATCTTTGATAGGCTCAGAGTGTGCAGGTCTGTTCTAATGAACAAGGAATCAATCAATAAACCCTTCTTTAATGAATTTCTAAAGCGAATTGATGACAAAACAGATGCACTAAATAGAATAGAAGCAGCTATTCACGATTTTGACGACAGCCAGGTATTGACTATCCATAGCTTTTGCCAAAAAATACTGACAGATGAGGCATTAATTGCCGGTACGTCATTCGAAGTGGAATTTACCCAGAGTGATGAATTGCTGGCACAGGCAACCGAAGACTTTTGGCGCGAATTTATTGCTGAAAACAGCGGCACAAAATGCGGACGGTACTACATTGGGAAATTACAGTCTATTGCAGAATCGCCAGCAGAACTTCGGGGAAATGAAGGTATTGGTCTTCTATTTAATAAACCTTATGCTAAAATAGAAGGGGACCGGATTGAGAACCCAATAGAAGTAATTGAATATCTTTTGTCTATTCGGGAAAATATGATTTCACTCTGGGATGATGAAAAAAACAAGATCAAAAAAGAACTTATACATTCTGACCTGAAAGGATTTACTGAAAAAAATGTTAAATCCAGAATGAGAAAGATGGATGAATTTCTCTCGGATTCTCAGTTTTCAAATGACAGTTTTGACCAGCTTAAATATTTTACATCAGAGTTTCATTCTAATCTTGACAATCTTAAAAAAGGGAAAACTAAGATTCCGGAACATCCTTACTTTGTATTATGTAGTCAGTATAAAACTGCCATTGAGAAATGTGACAGTTTAAAAACTACACTTATATATGATGCATTTCAGGATATAAAAAAGAGAAGGGAAGCACTTTCAATTCAATCCGGCCTTTTAACTTACGATGATCTTCTCACAAAACTTTTAAATGCACTCAGTGTTCAGGATAGAGGGAAGCAACTTGCCTCAAAACTGCTTCAGAGATATCCGTATGCCTTAGTTGATGAATTTCAGGATACAGATCCGGTTCAATACTCTATTTTTGATGCGGTTTATCCTCAAACCAACACCGGTGAATCCTGCCTGATGATGATTGGTGATCCGAAACAGGCTATTTATGCATTCAGGGGTGCGGATGTGTACACATATTTTAAGGCAAGAGACAGCGTAAAAGAGGGCATGTACTCAATCAAAAAGAATTACCGGAGTACACCGACATTAATTAAAGCTGTGAACACCTTGTTTAATGGCCCAAAAATGCCATTTATTGAAGAGAAAATCGAATTCTTTAATTCCGATCCCGGTTTCCCGGATTCTGCAGATCACTATCAGGTGGAAGGTGAAATTCCTGTTCCGCTAAAGATTAATGTAACCAGTGGAGTATCAGGTAATAAGGAAAATTGTAAGGAATTTATTTACAATCATACGGTAAAAGAAGTTGCGGATCTGCTAGAGAAAAGAGGCACAATCAAAATAGGTAACAGATCTCTGGAAGCAGGAGATATTGCAATCCTGGTATCCAGCCATAAAGATGCAGCAAAAATTAAAAATAAATTAAATGACCTGGGCATTGATGCGGTTACTTATTCCCGGGAAAAAGTATTTGAATCTCACGAAGCTTATCGTATTTACCTTTTAATGAATGCAGTTTTAGAACCGGCTAATCAAAAACACGTCCGAAATGCACTGATGAGTGGATTTTTTGGATTGGACCTTTTTGAACTCAGCAAATTCTGTAGAGGCGATGAATATTTAAGAAAATTATCTGACCGGTTTCAAATACTTCAAAAAACATGGTCGGAAAAAGGTTTTTATCCGATGTTCAGACAGGTATTTTTTGAAGATGAAAGAATCATTGAATTTACAAAGCTGGATCATTCAGAAAGAATATTAACAAATCTATTCCAGCTTGCAGAGTTATGCTCCAAGGCCGAAAATGAACAAAAACTGGATCCGTATTCACTGTATAATTGGTTTTGTAACGAAATGAAGGATCCGGATAAAGATGATGAAAAAACACTTCTGCTGGAAAGTGATCAGAACCTTGTAAAAATCAGTACCATACATGGGTGCAAGGGGCTTCAGTTTCCGGTTGTATTCTGTCCCGATCTCTGGGAAGGCAGGGATTCTTCAAAGAAAATGTTTTTTGAATACCACAATCATTCCGGTAACGGACAGGCAGTGATCAATATCGATCAGGCGGATAACCAGGCAAAATCTGATGCATACCAGCTGCACGAAATGGAATCTGTTGCTGAAGAGGTTAGAAAAATGTACGTAGCCGTAACCCGGGCAGAATATGAGTGCAGAATCTGGTGGAGTACCCATAATCAGTCACATTTTTCCGGCCTGGGAGCTTCCATCCTGGGACGTGAACGGTTACTGGAAGCAATTCGCCAAAAATCAACGCTCAAAGAGGGCACAGAATTATCGGATACGTTGTTTATTCAGGCATTTGAGCAAATGACAATTGCAGCCCCGGAATGCATCGGGTTAAACAGAATTGACGATGCTACCGCCCGCAAGGAGCCGGTTCTTTTTACCGGAAAAACGGATAAAGAAATGAAATTTCAAGAGTACAGCGGAAGGGCGGAACTGCCTGTGTTAAAAAGCCTTGAAAGTTTCTCCTCGCTGGTTTATCATAAATCGCAGGCAGCTGAACCTGATTATGACCAGTACATTGAAAACTATGTGGGAGCTTTTGCAGACCGGAATCTTGAAACCGACAGAGAAGAGTTAACTATTTTTTCATTTCCCCGTGGTGCAACTGCCGGTACGGCCATTCATAAACTTTTTGAACATGAAGAATTTGATTTCAGCAGTGTATCAAAAATGCATGATTACTCATTTATCGAAGAGGTATTGTCAAATTATCAGATTGATAATAAGTGGGCCCCTGTACTTTCCGGAATGATGAAGGATGTAGCATGCGCAAAAATTGACTCCCTGCATCTCGATCAGATAAACCGGAAAGATGAATTGCGGGAGATGGAATTTCATTTTCCGGTTTCAAAAGTTCATACAGATCAGCTTTTTGAAATCATACGTAATCAAAATGGTGTTAATCCATCAGAAAATGAGTCAAAGCATTTCTTAACAGGATTTATTGATCTTATCGTCAGACAAAATGGTAAATACTATATCCTGGATTATAAATCGAATCATCTTGGAGATAGAATTGAGGATTATGATCAGCAGTGTCTGAAAAATGAAATTGAGAGTGCCGGTTATGATCTGCAATATCATTTATATACGGTAGCTTTGGTTAAATATCTCAGGAATAATCTTCCCGGATTTGAATATGAAAAACATTTTGGGGGAGCAGCGTATCTGTTCATTCGCGGAATGAGGGCCGGTTCAGATCAGGGAGTCTGGTTTCATAAACCAAAACCGGATGTGATACGAAATCTTGAAAAGTACCTGGACAGAGTTGCATGAAAAAAGAGAACAGCATCAACTGGTGGAGCCATGGAATTCAGAACGGCTGGATAGAAATATACGAAGAGGAGCTGATCCGCTTTTTAGAAGCTGAATTTGGTGAACTTTCAGATCATGAAAAACTATTCACGGTTTTTTCTTCCCTCTTTATAAAATCGGGGAATACATGTTTGCCTGTAAATTTATCGCCAGGGGAGTGGGCGGCTATCTGTGACCTTGATGATCAAATCAGGAATATGCTGCCGGATCAGCCTTTAGATATTGAAATTTTTCAAAAAAGTGTATTAACCGGAAATTCTGAGATTATAAGACCTTTTATACTGGATGGTAAGATGTTGTCTATCCGGCGATACTGGAATATGGAAATGAGATTATCGAAATGGTTACTTCAGAAAAGTAGCCGTCACAATAATATTTTGGTTACAGATATCCACAGAAATGAACTGAATCGTTTATTTCCGGTTAAAAGTAATGAGACGGATTGGCAAAAGATCGCAGCTGCACTTTCACTTATTAAACCGTTTCTTATTATTTCAGGAGGGCCGGGTACGGGAAAGACTACCACGGTTGCCAAGATACTGGCTCTTCATCAGCGATTGGCCCGGCAGCCGCTCAATATTGCCCTGGCAGCCCCAACCGGAAAAGCTGCAGGTAGAATGGGTGAAGCTCTTTTCGGGCAGCTGAAACAACTGGGGATCTCAGAAAATGAATTACAAAAAATTTCCGGAGATGCAAAAACTATTCACCGATTATTATCGGGTATCCGGGAGAGGGGATTATTGCCACCGGTTGAAAAAAAGACGCTCCCTTATGACCTGATAATAATTGTTGAAGCGTCTATGATTGATCTTACATTAATGCATAATCTGGTAGAACATCTTTCAGATAAAACCACGCTGATCCTTCTGGGTGATAAAGATCAGCTGGCTTCAGTAGAGGCCGGGTCCGTATTTTCCGATCTTTGCCGTAAACCCGAAAACGGATTTCTGGAATCTACACAGAAGCAACTTCAGCAATTCGGATTTAGTAAGAAGTTATCTGTTCAAAATTTAACTTCGCTGGACGATTCAATCGTGTACCTCACTAAGAGTTACCGGTTTCACAGTGAGAGTGGGATTGGCAGATTGGCTAACATCGTGAAAAACAGAGTACACAGCGAGGATAAGATCCGAAAATATTTTAGCGATTATCCGGATCTGGATTACGGATCATTTTCATACGAAGAAAAAGATTTTCAAAACCTGTTTAACCATTTAAAAGGTAAAGTGAAAATTGCCCAAGACATTTCAGATCCTGAAGATCTGTTTGCACACTGGAAAGAGGAAGCATGGCTTGCAGTTTTGAAAAGGGGATTGACCGGCACTGAAACTCTGAATTCGTTAACCGAAAAAACTCTTGTCGGCGAGCGAATTGTAAAATTAGAAAATGGCTGGTATCACGGCCGACCGGTCATTATTACCCGAAACGATTATAATCTGGGTATCTTTAATGGTGACCTCGGCATTTGCGTTCAGAGCTCTGTCGGTGAATTGCGGGTTTTTGTTGATTCTGGAGCTGAACTTAGAAAATTTATTCCCGCCCAAATCGTCCATTATCAACCGGCCTATTTTTTAACTGTTCATAAAAGCCAGGGATCGGAATATCATCATATTCATCTATTACTTCCCCGGGCCGACAGCCCGGTTCTTACCAGCGAATTAATTTATACAGCCATTACACGTGCCCGAAACCGGTTTTCACTGCATGGTGATATGAATCTTTTTC
>JBBDMD010000083.1:12507-36675 GCA_040878515.1 Balneolaceae bacterium
TGTTACTTTTTTACAGGGGTAGATAAAAATATATTTCAGCTTTAAACTCGGTAATGCTGTAAAATCTGAAAATTGATCTTTAAAAAACTTCGTTTATTTACCGTCTCAAATTCACGATATTTACGAAACTTATTTTAAAAATATAGATTGGAGTTACTTTGAAAGAATTGATCAAAATTGCATCGGGACAGGGTTTTTGGGGCGATCTGCCCAATGCACCCATTAATCAGGTAAAGAAAGGGAAAATAGACTACCTGGTAATGGATTATCTGGCTGAAGTAACGATGTCAATTATGCAGAAGCAGCGTATGAGAAACGAAAAGTATGGGTACGCCCGTGATTTTGTTGACGTGATCGAAGCTACGTTCAGGGAAATTAAAGAAGAAGGTGTTAAAGTAATCTCAAACGCGGGTGGCGTGAATCCCCGCGCCTGCAAAGATGCAATTGTTGAAGTTGCAAATAAGTTAGGCTACACCGGTATAAAGATTGCAGTTGTGGATGGGGATGATATTCTTCCGGGCCTGGATAAGTTAATAGATGACGGCCATGAACTGAAGAATATGGAAACGGGAAAACCCATTAAAACTGTTAAAGACGATTTACTAAGTGCCAACGTATATTTTGGGTGTCAGCCTATTGTTAAAGCACTGCAAAAAGGGGCGGATATTGTGATTACCGGAAGGGTAACCGATACCGGGCTTACCCTGGCTCCTATGGTTTATGAGTTTGGCTGGGATTTCAATGATTACAACAAAATGTCGACCGGAACTATTGCCGGCCATATTATTGAATGCGGCGGACAGGTGTCGGGCGGTAATTTTACAGACTGGGATACCGTCGATAATCTGGTGGATATAGGATTTCCTATCATTGAAGCACACCCAGACGGTAGTTTTTATGTTACCAAGCATGATGGAACCGGAGGGTTAATATCAGAAATGACCGTGAAGGAACAGCTGCTTTATGAAATAGGAAATCCGGCAGAGTATATTACTCCCGACTGTATTGCCGATTTTACAACTGTAAAACTGAAACAGGAAGGTAAAGACAGGGTAAAAGTCTGGGGTATAGAAGGCAGAAGTGAAACTCCCACGTACAAAATATCAGCCAGTTATATTGACGGCTATAAAATCTCATCAACACTGGTATACAGCTGGCCGGATGCAGTTAAAAAAGCCGGTGTTGCATCCGAGATTCTGCAAAAGCGGGCAAAAAGCCTTGGTATTACATTTCGGGATTTCAATACTGAATTAGTCGGATTAAATGCATGCAATGAAGACAGTTCTGTTCTGGAGGGTGATGTAAGTGAATTGAATGAAGTACAGTTAAGAGTATCAGCACACGGCGATTCAAAAGAAGATCTGGATCGGTTCGGCAAAGAAATTGCTCCTCTCATCTTAACAGGCCCGAGCGGTGTAACCGGTTTTGCAGGCGGACGGCCAAAGGCAAGTGAAGTGGTGGCATACTGGCCGGCACTTCTTGATAAAGAAGCGGCAAGCCCGGTGGTAACTATCTTTGATTTGTAACAAATAACATCAATCCAGACGAATATTACTGACTTCAAAATAGTTAAGAAGAAGATCGAATAGTTCATTAAATTCCTATTCCATCTTTGAGGCAATAAAAAAAATTATAATAGCACAGAAAAGATCAATAAAATATGGTTATTGGGATTATTGGGGCAGGCCTTGCAGGATTAACTGCTGGCAGATTATTAGCAAAAGCAGGCCATGAAGTTACTATTCTTGAGAAAAGCCGCGGATTTGGAGGAAGAATGTCAACGCGGTATGCCGGAAAAAATCTGGAAATTAAACTCGATCATGGAATTACACACTTTAGTGCAACTTCACCGGAATTTCAGGAATTCACAGCCGAACTGCTGGAAAATAAACTAATCAGGCTATGGGGAGATAATTTCCCTTTATATAATGGTGAATCTGTTCTTGATGCTGATCCCAACCCAAATACAAAAGCAGTTTTCACTGCAACCCAGGGAATGAATTCAATTGGAAAATATCTGAGCCGATGGGTGGATGTGAAGAATGGAGCAAAAGTGGGTGGTTTGACATTTATTGGTAACAACAGAACGAAAAAACGACCCTGGATGATTAATCTCTCATCAAGAGATACTTTCGAAGCTGATGCAGTGATTATTGCAACTCCGGCTCCTCAGGCTTATGGAATTATTCAGACAACAGTTGACGAGACAAATACTTTAAAGATTATTCGTGAAATTGATGAGGTTCATTACCGGCCTGCATATTCCCTGATGGTTGGTTATGAAAAAGAAGATATTCCGGATTGGAATGGTATAAAATGCCAGGGTAAAGTAATCGAATTTATTTCTAATGAAGCATCCAAGCGAGACGAAAATCAGCCTTGTTCACTCGTTGTACAATCCAACGAATCTTTTGCCAGAAATCACAGGCACAGCGACGAAAATGTTGTGATGAAAAAAATGATTGACGAACTGTCTGAGATTGTGGGTGGCTGGGCATCCACACCGGACTGGCAGCAGGTTCACTTCTGGAAATTCAGTCGTCCAAAAAAAGTGCTAAATGTTCCATACATGGAACTGGAATTTCAGGAAGCACCCCTGGCATTGGTTGGAGATTATTTTGAGGATAATACCCTGGATGGTGCATACCGGTCAGGATACAAATTGGCAAAAAGCTGGATCGCTAATTACAAAGGCTAACGCTGAATGATTATTTAAATCAATCAGTTTATATAGTTGATCATAAATCTACATCCGAATTTTGGATTCTCTAAAAAAACTGAATAAATACTTAAGAGACTACAAGGGGATTATACTATTAGGAGCACTGTTTCTTACAGCTTCTAATTTCTTTTTGATTTGGATTCCCGTACTCATTCGCCGAACCATGGATGAGGTAGAAATGCTTGGCGAAGAATACATTGGAGAGTATGGATCAGTTTTTGATATTTTATTTTCCAGTGAAGCCGGTACTGTTTTAGCTTACAATTCACTCTTGCTGATAGGTACCGTTGCTCTGTATGGTATTCTATTATTTGCCACCCGGCAGACACTGATTGTTAGTTCCCGCAAAATTGAATTTGATATCCGAAACCGGGTGATGGATAAACTGCTAAAATTGCCGCAGCGATATTTTGCAGAAAATCGCACCGGTGATATTTACGTTAGAGCAACAGAAGATGTATCCAGAGTGCGGGAATATTTTGGGCCCGTATTGATGTACACCATCAATACGTTTACACGTGCGGGTTTTATCATTACAATGATGATTATCGTAAATCCGGAGCTCACTTTTTGGGCACTGATTCCACTTCCATTTCTGTCGGCATTTGCATATTGGGTGAGTGGTTATATAAACAAATACCAGTTAATCATTCAGCAGCAGTACTCCGATCTTGCAGGACTTGCACAGGAAATATTCAGTAGTATTCGGTTGCTTAAAGCATATAACAGAATTGATCATGAACAGGAGCGGTTCGAAAAGGAAAGTGATTCTTACCGTCTGAAGAAACTCCGGCTTGATCTTGTGGAATCACTCTTTCACCCAACGTTGAACCTTCTGATCGGTGTTTCGGTTGTTATAGTGGTTTGGCAGGGCGGTTTGATGGTGATTGATGGTTCAATTACAGTTGGAAATATTGCTGAATTCATTATATATGTTGCTTATTTAACGTGGCCTGTTGCCTCTCTGGGGTATACGGTGAATACATTACAAAAGTCACTGGCATCGTGGGAAAGAATCGATACTCTGCTGGGCGAACAGATTGAGATTAAAGAAGACCCCGGACAGATAAAATCCGATGCAAATGTTAATGGTGAAATTATTTTTGAGAATGTCTCTTTCCGGTATCCGGGTGCCGAAGAGATCGCATTAACAAATATAAATCTGAATATACCAGCGGGTTCCAATGTGGCCATTGTAGGGCGAACTGGTTCAGGGAAAACAACGCTTGTAAACTTAATCCCCCGACTATTCGACCCGTCAGAAGGCCGGATTTTACTTGACGGCAAAGATTTGAAAGATTGGAATTTAGCCCGTCTGCGGCAAATAATCGGTTATGTACCACAGGAAACATTCCTATTTTCAACAACCATCAAGGAGAATATCGCTTTTGGCGTGGATGGTGCTTCAATGCAAAGTATAGAGCAGGCAGCCGAGAATGCACAGGTACTTGAAAATATCAAGGAATTTGAACGAAAGTTTGAAACAATGGTAGGAGAAAGAGGGGTCACACTCTCAGGCGGGCAGAAACAGAGAACTGCAATTGCTCGTGCTTTAATCAAAAAACCATCGATAGTAATTATGGACGACTCTTTAAGTGCGGTTGATACAAAAACAGAAGATGCAATTTTAACTCATCTTAAAGATCATTTGTCTGATAAAACCACTATTATGATATCACACCGAATTTCTTCAGTTAAAAACGCTGATACAATTTTTTATATTGAAGATGGTTCCATTATAGAGAGCGGATCTCATGAGGAATTGGTTAATAAGGAAGGACGGTACTTACGTATGTATCAAAAACAGTTATTAGAACAAGAATTAGCTCAAATATAAAATCATAAAACGGGCACCTTTTGTTTGAATCGCAAAAGACCTTTAAACATAGCAGGAGACCACTATGATTATTGTTCCATTAGGAGTTGCATCAGCAACACCCACAGCAACACGCCATTTGTCATCTGTAGCATTATGGAGGGAAGGGGATGTTCATCTGTTTGATTGCGGAGAAAATGCACAAATGCGAATGCTCCAGGGAGGAATTAAACGATCAAAAATTGAGAATATCTTTATATCACATTTTGATATCGATCACTTTTCAGGATTGATTGGATTAATTTCCACTCTTCAGCTTCAGAGACGAGAAAAGCCACTTACGATTGTAGCCCCGAAAGGTATTCAGAAATTTTTAGAATGGAATCTTAAATTTGCGAATATTGACCTGAATTTTGAGATCAACTATGTTGAACTTAAAGAAGATGAAGATGTTCAGCGAGTTGTTGATCACGATGAATATTATGTAGAAGCAAGGCCGCTGAATCATACCAAATTTTGTGTAGGGTATCGGTTTCAGGAAAAAGACAGCCCCGGTAAAGTGGACGCTGAGAAAGCCGAAGCTATGGGAATAAACAAGGATGAACACTACAAAGCTCTGAAGGCCGGCGAAGATGTGGAGCTTGAAGACGGAACGATTGTAAAATCGATTGATATTGTCGGACACCCTCGTCCCGGAGACAGTTTTGCTTATGTGACCGATACCAAATATTGTCCCAATTCGGTCAAATTGGCGATGAATACGAATATTCTATACCACGAAGCCACATTCAGTGAAAATCTGTCTGAAAAAGCCAATGAAACCGGCCATTCAACCTCAGCAGACGCTGCAAGGGTAGCCAATGAATCACAAACCAAATTGCTGGTAATTGGGCATTTTTCTGCACGGTATACAAATCCATTTATTTTACTGCGGGAAGCCCGTGAAAAATTCTTTCCGGCATGGCTTGCAACTGAATTGAGGCCCATCTACACAGATCCATCAAAGGAAAAAGGGATCATTCAGCAAAAAGCATATATAAAAGAAATAGATGATAAATCCGGCGGTGGTTCCAAAGGTAAAAAATCCGATTATAAACAGAAGAAATTCCGAAAACGGAAAAGTTCCGGCGGAAGCAGGCGAAGTTCGGGGAAAAATTATAAAAGCCGGAACAGCGACTCTTCTCAAAGAAAACCTAAAAGAACGGAACGTACACGAAGAGACGACAACAACAGCCGGGATGAAGGTTCAAAGCGGCCAACGAAACACATTACGCCCAGAACACCGTTCGATGATTTTGACCGGTTCTAAAAAGAGACAATACATTGGCTAATAAAAGTGATTCTAAAGCCGTCGATTCTGATTTGATTCGACGGCTTTATTTCTTTTTTAAACCGTACAGATGGTGGGCAGTTCTTGCCATTATTCTTACGCTCTCAGCTGCGTTCCTGGGAACCATACGTCCTAAACTGACGCAAATAGCTGTAGATGATTACATCGCCGTGGATGATGTGGAAGGTTTAGTCGGAATCATCATTTTACTTGGACTCGCTCTAATCGGTGAATTTTTCATCCTCGTTGCCAATACTTATATCACGCGCTGGTTCGGGCAGGGAGCACTTTTCAGCCTGCGTAATGCTGTATTTAAAAAAATACAGACTCTCCACGTTCAGTTTTTTGATAAAAATCCCATCGGCAGACTGATCACCAGAACAACAAGTGATATAGAAGCTCTGAGTGAACTCCTCTCTGATGGTATTGTAAATATGATAGGAGATCTGTTCAGGATCTTTTTTATTCTATTCTTTATGCTTTCGATGAGCTGGGAGCTTACGATTATTGCTATTCTTGTACTTCCGGTTTTGTTCTATTCCACTTTTTGGTTCAAGGGGAAAGTGAGAGTTGCATTTCTTGAGGTTAGGGATCAAATCGCAAGACTGAATTCTTTTGTACAGGAGCATATTAATGGGATGTCTGTTGTTCAGTTGTTTAACCGGGAAGAGAAAGAAAAAGAACGTTTTTCATCCATTAATGCAGATCACCGGAAAGCGCATATCAGAACTATATTTTACTTTTCTATTTTTTGGCCTGTTGTGGAAGTGCTGGCAAGCCTGGCAATGGCACTGGTTGTCTGGTATGGCGGTGCCAGGGCCCTGATGGGAGGGGTGACATTTGGTGTACTGTTAGCTTTCATTCAGTATGTAAGACAGTTTTTTAACCCGATTCGGGGGTTATCAGAAAAATACAACACATTGCAATCTGCGCTGGCTTCATCAGAACGGATCTTTGATGTATTGGATACAGAGAATAAGGTACCTGAAACGGATTCGCCTGTGATAATGGAACAGGTAAACGGTGAAATTGAATTTGACCAAGTCACTTTTCAGTATAATGTTGGTGAAGAAATGATTCTGAATAATGTATCATTTAAAGCTCAGCCCGGAGAATTGCTTGCCATTGTAGGTGCTACAGGGGCGGGTAAAACAACCATAATTAACCTGCTGTTAAGATTTTATGACATTCAAAATGGCAAAATACTGCTTGATGGCGTAGATATTAAAGATCTCACTCTCGAGGAACTCAGGTCTCATTTTGGCCTGGTTTTACAGGATAATGCATTGTTTTCAGGGTCAGTTCTTGAAAATATCAGGCTGGGTAATAAAAATATCAGCAGGGAAGCAGTTATTAAAGCTTCAAAAGAGGTAGAAGCCCATCAGTATATCAAGAAACTTCCCGGTACTTATGATTTTATTCTGAGTGAACGGGGAGCCTCGCTATCCATGGGGCAGAGGCAGCTGATCTGTTTTGTAAGAGCCATGGTATATAATCCGAAAATACTGATTCTGGATGAAGCTACTTCCAGTGTGGATTCAGAAACTGAAGAACTCGTTTCAAAGGCTTGTGATAAAATGATGAAAGGCCGAACTTCCATCGTTGTTGCCCACAGGCTTTCTACCATTCAGGATGCCGATAAAATTTTAGTAATGCACAAAGGCGGAATTCGTGAAACAGGTACACATAAACAGCTGGTGCGCAAAAAGAACGGAATTTACAGGAAGTTATATGAGTTACAATATAAAGATCAGGCAACAGTTTCATCAAAGACACTTGCATGATTTACAATAAAAGCTGAATTTAAATTTAAACGATTAAACAAAGAGAAATAAAAATGGCTGTACAAAAATCAAAAGAAAAAGAACTGAAAGAAGCAATTGCTAAAGAAAAAGAGGCTATCGTTGATACTTACGATGAAATTCTGAACAAATTTAAAGCAGAACGTGAAAAACTTCAGAAAGAAGTAGGCAGAGAAATTGAAAATGCCAGAAAATATGTGAAAGATAATCCGGACACGGGTGTGGGAATTGCTCTTGCAGGTGGTATTATTGCAGGTATTATTATAGGAAAAATCTTAAATCGATAATTGGTAAATAAAAGGAATGGAACATTTTCATCTGGATAAACTGAGCGAACTCTTCGAGAGACTTGACGAGCTCAGGAGGTATCTTTGACTACGATAAACGCAAAGTAGGGGTTATAGAATTACAGGAAAAAACTCAGGATCCTTCTTTCTGGAATGACCCGGATCATGCGCAGAAAATTATGCGTAACCTGGATGCTGAAAAAAGCATTATTGAACGCTGGGATAAACTGAACGAACTTCGCGAGAGTATCCTGGTTTTTAAACAGTTTATTGATGAAGGGGAAGATCTTGAGGACGAAATACAACAGGAAATTGCTCTTTTCAGGGAAAAACTGGAAGACCTTGAACTTCAAAATATGCTAAGCGGTGAAGATGACCACCGGGATGCACTGGTATCCTTTAATCCGGGTGCTGGAGGTACAGAAAGTCAGGATTGGGCAGAAATGCTCTTCCGGATGATAAACCGCTGGGCTGATAAAAAAGATTACAAAGTATCGGTTGCGGAATACCAGGATGGAGATGTAGCAGGAATTAAAAGTGCCACTATTGAGGTGAAGGGGCCTAATGCATACGGATATCTGAAATCAGAAAGTGGCGTTCATCGCTTAGTACGAATCTCTCCATTCGACAGCAACGCCAGAAGACACACATCGTTTTGCTCTATTTTTGTTTCCCCGATAATTGACGACACTATTGAACTTGATCTGAACGAATCTGACATTGAACTTCAAAGATTTCATGCAAGTGGTGCGGGCGGACAGAATGTAAATAAAGTGGAAACAGGTGTCCGCCTGGTCTGGACAGGAAAGCTGAGTGATGGTTCCGAAGAACGGGTTGTAGCCGAATGTCAGCAGGAACGGTCTCAGCTTCAAAACCGTGAAAAAGCTTTGGTGATGTTAAAATCCAAGATTTATGAACTTGAAAAAAACATCCGTGAACGAGAAAAGCAAAAGCTTGAAGACTCCAAGAGCAAGAATGAATGGGGTTCACAAATTCGATCTTATGTATTTCATCCTTACAATATGGTGAAAGATCATCGCACGGATCACGAAACGGGAGACGTTCAGGGGGTTATGGACGGCGATCTGGATGAGTTTATGAAAGCATTTCTACTTATGAATTCCACAGCCGCTACTGCATGATTGTAGTTGGAATAACGGGCGGTATCGGATCCGGCAAAACAACACTCTGCAAAGAATGGGAGAAACTGGGTGCTACAGTGGTATATGCCGACCCGCTGGCCAAAGAACTTATGGTTCGCGACAAGGACGTGATCCGGCAACTAAAAAAGACTTTTGGAGAGGCTGTCTATTTCCCTGATGGTTCGCTAAATAAGGAATATCTAATAAAAGAGGCCTTCGAAAATAACCGGGTTCATGAACTCAATAATATTGTTCACCCCGCTCTATATAAAGAGTTTGAAGCCATCCGAAAAAAACTCAAAGAATCCGGTGAAAAACTGCTTGCCAAAGAAGCTGCCATTTTACTGAATAAAGGCCGTCCTGAAAATGTGGATATCGTGGTTATGGTGCTCAGTAATAGAGAATTAAAGGTAAGCAGGGTGCAGAAAAGAGATCACGTTAATGAGAGTGATGTACTGGCCAGGATTAATAAACAGCCGGACTTTTCGGAACTGACTGACCTTGCCGATTTTGTGATCGAAAACAATGGCACCCTGGAAGAATTCAAACAGAAGTCAAGAGAGCTCTACTTTACGATAATTAGAAAAGACTTATAGATTTTTTTCACTTTTCGAATTTAGTACATTTATTCAGGCAAGTGATTATTGGAGTAGGAGTTATGCTGAAATAGCAGAGTATTGGATTTGTAAAGATTTGATTCCGCCTCCATATCAATAGATCTGCTGCGCTATTTTATATTCATCATAGAAATTGGGATAAAAAAAGGTATTGGATGATGAGCAAAATTAACAGACTCGTTACGCTTGAAGAGTATATTATTCAGGCGCAGAATAAATTTCCCGGAGCAACCGGAGAACTATCTCAGCTATTGCGGGATATTGGATTGGCAGCAAAAATTATTTCCAGGGAAGTGAACAAGGCGGGAATTACAAACCTGTTGGGTGTGGATGGAACGACCAATGTACACGGAGAATCTGTTAAAAAACTGGATATGTTTGCAGATCAGCAGCTTATTTCTGCACTTGACAGGTCTCAGCTCACCTGCATGGTTATCTCTGAGGAGAATGATGGAATTGTGCGTCTGAACAGCGAAGGCGGGAAATACATAGTCTATATGGATCCGCTGGATGGATCCTCCAATATCGATGTGAATGTTTCCATTGGAAGTATTTTTTCTATTTATATGCGCCAGCCACGATATGACAATAATATTATTGAAGTCGATTATTTACAAGCCGGCAACAGACAGGTAGCGGCAGGTTATGTTCTTTATGGTTCCAGTACCATTATGGTTTATACCACGGGCCTTGGCGTGAGTGAATTTACCCTCGACCCGAGTATTGGTGAATTTATACTATCGAACGATGATTTTAAGATTCCTGAACACGGTAAAATTTACAGTATCAACGAAGGCAGCTACAATTCCTGGGATGAGGGGCTGAAAAAATACATTAAATATTGCCAGGAAGAAGATGAAGAAACCGGACGGCCATACTCAGCGCGTTATATCGGTTCGATGGTGGCCGATTTGCACCGAACAATGATTACCGGCGGAATTTTTATCTACCCGGCTAGTAAACGCTATCCAAAAGGTAAACTGCGGCTCATGTACGAATGTAATCCTCACGCATTTGTGATTGAACAGGCCGGTGGTATGGCCATTGATGGAGAAAAAAGGATCCTTGATATAAATCCCGAAGCCATTCATGAGAGAACACCTATCTACATTGGCTCCAAAGTGAATGTTAATAAGGTTAAATCGTTTCTTGAAAAGTACGCAAAACAACCTGCAGTGGTTTAACTATAAATTATAGTAAACCGACATTCCTTCGGTAATATCGTGCTTTAATGTAAAACCGGCATTGACCTCTACAACATACTTTGCAGGCTGTTCAGAGGGAATACTTTGATCTGAATAGGGTGGGGTATTTCTGTGAATACGAACAATTTCAAGATCTTCATTTACAAATATGATATCAAGTGATAGTGGTGTATTTGCCATCCAAAAGCTTCTCTGCTGATTATCATCAAAAAGAAATAGCATCCCTGAGCCGGATGGTAAATTGTGAACATCCATTAATCCCTCGCTTCTGCTTTGATCATTATCTGCCACTGCGGCTTCAATAGTCGTAATCACCACACCATTGTTTCCTATAAAATCGACAGTTGCGGTGTACTCAAGTGTACGTGAAGGATTCTCATTCTGTTCATTCTCTTTAGTTTCACTGCAGGAGTAAAAAAACATCAAAGTCAGAATTAAAAAAATACGCATCATAGATAACAGGTATAAAAATTAAACAGACTCGAATAGTACAAATTGAAAGGATTTTTCACAACGTGTAAAGGTTGTTATTTTAAACAATTTAGAGTAATTTATGGTTCTTGAAGTGAGTGCCGGGAGGTTCTCACTTTTTTTTGTACTTGGGATTTAGAAAATTATGCAAATTGATCCTGTAAAACATATTAAAGAAATAGCACAACCTATTATAGAACAGGAAGATGCGTTCCTGATAGATGTGGAGTTGAAACATGGAAAAATTCTTGAGGCCTGGATATTAATAGACTCTGAATCCGGAGGAATCAGTGTTGATGCGTGCTCAAAAATAAGCAGGGAGATCGGATTCCATATCGATGAACTCGAAATTTTTAGTGGAGCATACAGGTTAAATGTTTCTTCACCGGGCTTGTCGAGGCCGTTAAGTGATCGCAGGCAATATGCAAAAAACATTGGCAGAACCGTTAAAATAAAGTACAAAATGGATGAAGAGTACATCTCGAGTGAAGGTATTCTTAAGGAAGTAAATAATGAGAAATGCATCTTGCTCGTAGATCAGGACAAGCAGGAAGAAGTTACTTTTGACAATATTGTTGAAACAAAAGTAATTCCTAAAATTTAGAAGAACCCAAAGTTTATAAACCGGATTAATCCCGATGCAAAACGATATTTCAAAACAAATTATTCAGTCCTTTGCAGAAATCGCAAAAGATAAAGGTATAGACAAGGATCTTCTTTTATCTATCCTTGAAGATGTATTTCGTACAATGATTCGAAAAAAATATGAATCAGATGAGTCTTTTGAAGTCATTTTAAATGCAGACAGAGGGGAAATTCAGATTTTACATATTCGTGAAGTAGTACCCGCTGATGAGCTTACGGACCCGGTGACTGAAATTTCACTCGAAGAGGCTTTAAAGCACGATCCCGACCTGGAGCTGTATGATGAATATGCCCAGGAGATTTCGATCGCCGATTTTGGCCGCAGAGCCGTTACTATGGCCCGGCAGCAGCTTGCCCAGCGCATTCGTGAGATCGAAAAAGATAATATCTTTGAAGATTATTCAGACAGGGTTGGTGAAATTGTACTGGGTGATGTTTACCAGGTTCGCAACAATAAAGACATTCTTGTAAACCATAACGGCGTGGAATTACTTCTTCCTAAAAATGAACAAATTTACAAAGACCGGTATAGAAAAGGGGATACCATTCGTGCCGTAGTTTCTGAAGTAAAACGGTTTAGCGGTAATCCAACCGTTATAATCTCCCGGACTTCCCCATTGTTCCTGGAACGCCTGTTTGAAAATGAAATTCCGGAAGTATTTGACGGAATTATTGAATTAAAAAGGATTGCACGGGAACCAGGAGACCGCTCCAAAGTAGCGGTTGTATCATACGATGAAAGAGTCGATCCCGTTGGAGCCTGTGTAGGCATGAAGGGAATCCGGATACATGCCGTTGTTCGGGAACTGCAAAATGAAAATATTGATGTAATTAATTTCACCCCGGATAAATCTGAATTTATTAAACGTGCACTTCAACCTGCCCAGGTTCTCAAAGTTGAATTAAGTGAAGATGGAAAACATGCCAATGTGCTTGTTCCTGCGGATGAAGTTTCAAAAGCCATTGGAAAAGGCGGTGTTAATATCCGGCTGGCATCAAAACTTACCGAATGCGAAATTGACGTATTCCGTGAAGTAGAAGAAGAAGACGATATTGATATCGGGGAATTTGAAGTAGACTTTGGCCCGGATACTATTGCAATTTTAAAAGAAATTGGCTGCGATAGTGCACGGTCGGTACTTGAACTTGACGAAGATGAACTTGTTCGACGAACAGAGGGTAAAATAGACAAAGAAGAAGCTGAACGCATTATTGATATCATTGCATATGAATTTGAGGACGAAGAAGATTGATCGTACCTTTAAGTAAGTAAGCAGTAGATCAGATTACTTTATATATAGATAAACAGACGTAATAATTTTTATGACGGACCAAAAACCGAAAAAACTCTTTAAGGTAGCATCAGAATTTAATGTTGCCACTCAATCTATCGTTGATACATTGAGTGAAAATGGATTTGATGTTGCTAATCGGCCTAATTCAAAAATCACATACGAAATGTATGTGGTATTGATTGGGGTGTATGGTGATGACAAAGAGAAAAGCCTGGAGCATGAAAAAGCCAGGGAAGAGTATGAAAGCCGTCGTAATCAAATTATGTCGAACCGGAATGAGAAAGTTACAATAGATAACTTTCTTGAGCCGATTGATGACCTACCTTTAGAACCTGAAGAAGAAAAAGAAGAGCCTGAAGCCAAAAAAGAGGAAGAAACGGCAAAAGAAAAGGAAGGTAAAGCCGCCGTTGAAAACACTCCGGAGCCAACTCTTGAACCCCAGGAAGAGGAAGAGAAAAAACCCGAAGCGAAAGAGAAGGAAACGGTTGAAGAAACTGTTGATGAAGATGAAATAGCTGAAGAGGTTGAAGATAAAGTTGCTGAACCCGAAGAGCTGGCTGAAGAAGAGGATATTGAAGACGATGATGAGGATGAAGATGTTGTTGACGAAGAAGAATATGATGATGAATTAGAGGATGAGGAAGATGAGTATGAAGAAGACGAAGATGAAGTCGATGAAGATGAAACTGAAGAAGTAAAAGCTTCTGAAACTGATTTGGAAGAGGAAGAAGATGAAGAAAGTATTATTCGCGGTCGTGCCGGTAAACTTACGGGTACAAAAGTTTTAGGTAAAGTTGAGTTTTCAAAAGAGAGGAAAAAACGTAAAACCAGGAAACGCAAAAAAGACCAAACAGACAGCGACACTCCGGCTGCTGCAAAAAGCACCAAGCCTAAAAAAGCAGATGATGCCAAACCTGCCAAGAAAGGCAAAAAGAAGAAATCAAAACGCAGTTCTAAAGTTGATGAAGAGGATGTAGAGAAGAAAATGCGTGAAACCATGCAGAAAATGCAGGGTACATCAACAGTTGGAAGTAAACGACAAAAAAGAAGAAAGCAGCGTCGTGAGGAAAGAGAAGAGGAGATTGCCCAGCAGGAAGAAATGGATCAGCTGGAGCAGGAAGTTCTGGAAGTTACAGAATTTATTACCGTTAGTGACCTGGCAGACCTTCTGGAAGTAAAACCTAATGATGTAATTACAACCTGCATGGAACTGGGTATGATGGTTTCCATCAATCAAAGACTCGATGCATCTACTATTGAACTTGTTGCTTCCGAATTTGACTATGAAGTGAAATTCGTGGATGCCGATGAAATGATTGAGGAAGAGATCGAAGTAGAGGAAGATGATCCTGAAGATCTTGAACCCAGATCACCTATTATTACGGTTATGGGGCACGTAGATCACGGTAAAACTTCTCTGCTGGATTATATCCGGGAAGCAAAAGTAGCTGCAGGAGAAGCCGGTGGTATTACGCAACACGTGGGCGCATACGAAGTGAAAACTGATGACGGAAAAAGAATAACATTTTTAGATACTCCGGGTCACGAAGCCTTTACCGCTATGAGAAGCCGTGGTGCACAAGCAACGGATATAGTTATTTTGGTAATTGCGGCAGATGATGCCGTGATGCCTCAAACCATTGAGGCTATTAATCACGCTAAAGCAGCCGGTGTATCCATGGTTGTTGCGATAAATAAGATGGATAAGGAAGGAGCTAACCCTGATAAAATCAAGCAACAGCTCTCTGAGCATGACATTATTGTAGAAGAGTATGGCGGTAAGTATCAGGTTGCCGAAGTATCGGCAGAAACCGGAGACGGAATTGATGATCTTCTTGAAAAAGTATTGATTGAAGCTGAATTACTCGAACTTAAAGCAAATCCTGATCGCCTGGCACAGGGAATTGTTCTGGAGTCGCGGGTTGATAAAGGAAAAGGAACCGTGGCCAATGTTCTTGTTCAGAACGGGACACTTAAAATTGGTGATCCGTTTGTAGCCGGTCCGGTATTCGGACGGGTTCGAGCCATGGAAAACGAACTTGGAAAAAGAATTAAAGAAGCCGGACCTTCCGTACCTGTACAGCTCACCGGTTTTGATGATACACCACAGGCCGGCGATAAACTGATTGTGCCAAAAGACGAAAAAACGGCTAAAGAAATTGCAAATCAAAGAAATCAGATCAGACGGGAGCAGTCGCTCAGAAGGGTTAAACACCTTACACTTGATGACCTCTCCAGAAGAATGGCTCTTGGAGATGTTTCCGAGCTGAATATTATTATAAAAGCTGATGTAGATGGATCCATTGAGGCCCTTTCAGGTTCTCTTCAAAAACTAAGTACCGAAGAGGTATCTGTAAATATTATCCATACAGGATCGGGAGCAATTACTGAATCAGATGTTCTTCTTGCTTCAGCTTCCGATGCTATTATAATCGGTTTCCAGGTGCGGCCAAGCGCAAACGCCAGAAAGCTTGCTGAAACCGAAAGTATCGACATCCGTCTCTTCAGCGTTATTTATGATGCGGTTGATGAAGTTCATGATGCCCTGGAAGGCCTGTTAAGTCCCGAAATTAAAGAGGAGATGAAAGGAATTGCCACAGTTCGGGAAGTCTTCAAAGTATCCAAAGTGGGTACCATTGCCGGTTGCTATGTAACAGAAGGAAAAATTAACCGCAACAACCCTATTCGGATTATCCGTGACGGAGTTGTAATCTGGGATGGCGAAATTGATTCGCTCAAACGATTCAAGGATGATGTGAAGGAAGTGCAATCCGGTTATGAATGTGGTATCAGTATCGTGAATTTCAATGATATCAAAGTAGGTGATGAATTTGAAAGCTACGCAATTACTGAACAGAAGCGTAAGCTTGAAGATGCTAAATAAGTTTAAAGAGAAGAAGGTATTGCCATGAGTATAAGAACTGAAAGGCTCGGTTCAGTTATTCAGAAAGATCTGGGAGAAATTTTACAGAAGAATTATCAGCCCTCTGGCTCATTTGTTACCGTAACAAAGGTACGCCTGACGGATGACCTGATGACTGCTAAGATATATCTGAGTGTATTTTCACCGAACCGTGATGTGCAGCCCATCTATAAAAACATTGATGATCATCAGGATGAAATCCGGTATGTTTTGGCTTCCAGAATAAAGAATCAGGTACGCCGGATTCCGGAACTTATTTTTTATGAAGATGATACTGCCGAATATGTAAACCGAATGGAATATCTCTTCTCCAAAGCCCGGGAAAGCCGTTCTGATCAGTCGGAATCCAACGAATAGAAATGGCAAAAAAAGCCATTCCATTACCTGAACTGCCAGTCATATCTGCACATTCCGAAAGCAGTACCCCGCCGGAGGTTTTTCAGTCTGGTGCCGTTATTCTGATGAACAAGCCTATGGAGTGGTCAAGCTTTCATGTGGTTAAATATGTAAGAAACCGTATACCACCTAAAAAAGTAGGTCATGCAGGAACTCTCGACCCGCTTGCAACCGGTTTGCTAATACTCTGTTCTGGCAGGGCTACAAAATCGATATCCCAGATTCAAACGCTTCCAAAAACCTATGTAGGTTCTATTATGTTCGGGGCTTCAACTCCCAGTTATGATGCAGCTACAGAAGTTGATCAAACTTCTGGGTGGAAACATATTACTGAAGATATGATCCGGAAAAAGCTTTCCGATGATTTTTCTGGCACTATTATGCAAAAACCTCCGATCTATTCAGCGATTAAAGTTAAAGGAGAACGCCTTTACAAAGTTGCAAGAAGAGGTGAAACTGCAGATATAAAAGCAAGACCGATAGAAATTTATGATATTGAACTACTTTCAGTTGATTTACCGGTTGTAACGTTAAAGATCCACTGTGGCAAAGGCACCTATATTCGTTCACTTGCACACGATCTGGGCCTGGCTCTGAACAGCAGGGCACATCTTATTGATTTAATAAGAACTGAAACCGGACATTTTTCTGTTGAAGATGCAATGCAGCCCGAGGAATTTGATTCATTCATAAATACACTGAACAATGTCTAAAATTGTATATCTGAGTGAGGTAGAACGAGAAATTAATACAGTTCTCACTGTAGGCACATTTGACGGCGTGCATGCCGGGCATAAAGTTCTTATTGAAACCGTTGTGAAAAGGGCAAAAGCGTTAGATGCACGAAGTGTTATCGTTACGTTTGATCCACACCCGCGTGATATTATTAATCCCGGAAGTACCGGCATTAAATTGTTAAGTACCCTGAAGGAACGCTGTGAACTTCTGGCAGATCTGGATATTGATGAAATGGTGGTAATTCCTTTTGACAGGGATTTTTCACTGCTCACGTCCGAAGAATTTGTGAGAGATATTATCTGGAAGAAAATTGGTGTTAAGGAATTTATTATCGGTTACGACCATCAGTTTGGCAGAAACCGGGAAGGCACTATTGAAACTGTTAAACGCCTGGGAAATGAGTTAGGGTTTTATTCGCATGTTGTATCTAAGCAGGAGGTTGGTGATAAAACAGTGAGCAGTACAGTTATCAGAAACGCAATCCAGGATGAAGGTGATATGAAACTTGTAGCAAGTCTCCTGGAACGCTATTACATACTGAATGGTACCGTGGTTCATGGAGATAAAAGAGGAAAAAAGATTGGGTTTCCCACAGCCAATATTCATCTTGAAAATCCCAAAAAAACAGTACCGAAACGCGGCGTTTATGCCGTTTGGGCCAGGGTTGATGGAAAATACTATCAGGGAATGATGAATATTGGAAAACGGCCTACTTTTGATGGAACAAATGAAACACTGGAAGTTCATATTTTTAATTTTGATGATGATATATATGGAATGGAAATCCAGGTACAGTTTGTAGATCGCATCAGGGACGAACGCTCATTCAGCGGAATTGAGGAGCTTAAGAAGCAGCTTGAAACTGACCGCGAAATGGTTAAGGATACTTTAAATAAGGTTTCTCCCGATATTGCAAAACAACCGAAATAAGCTTATTTTTGAATGCTATAAAGCATAAATAGAACATTTACATATTACAAATGAGTATAACGAAAGAACAAAAAGAAGAAATTATTAAAAAGCATGGTGGTTCTGAAGAAAATTCCGGATCAACTGAAGCTCAAATTGCAATACTAACAGCCCGGATAAATGATTTGACCGGTCATTTGAGTGAAAACGGAAAAGACCACTCTTCCCGTCGCGGCCTGCTGAAAATGGTAGGAAAAAGACGCAGACTTCTCACCTATCTGCGAAATAACAAAATTGAAAAATACCGGGAGTTGATCAAAGAACTCGGTATAAGAAAATAAACTTTTCTTATAAGGCATGTAATTTTACGTGCCTTTTTTTTTCACCAGCAGGGATCCGCTACTCCCTCTGTTTGTGAATATACTATCGGGGAGTAGCAGCAATTATATAAATGAACAGAATAGAATAAAATGAAAGAAGATTTTAAAAGTGTAGAATTTGCACCCGGAAAAACGCTTTCTGTAGAAACAGGAAGACTGGCAAAATTGGCCGACGGTGCAGTAATGGTAAGAATGGGCGATACAATGGTATTATGTACTGTTGTAAGCGCAAAAGAACCAAAACCGGGACAAGACTTTTTCCCAATGGTTGTGGATTTACGCGAAAGTTTTACAGCAGCGGGTAAATTTCCCGGTGGCTTTATGAAAAGAGAAGGTCGTCCATCAGATGGAGAAACATTAGCAAGCCGGTTAATTGACCGGAGTTTACGTCCATTATTTCCAAAAGGATATGTAAATGAAACACAATATATTTGCCAGGTTTTTTCATCAGACGGACAGCATGAAGCGGATGTATTAGGAGCTTTTGGAGCCTCTGCGGCAACTCATATCTCTAGTATTCCTTTCGATGGCCCAATGGCACAGGTTAAAGTTGGCCGAATTGATGGTGAATATATTATCAATCCTACAATTGATGAGCTGAATAAGAGTGATATGGACATCATTGTTGCCGGTACGGCAAAAAGCGTGATCATGATCGAAGGTGAAATGAAAGAGATCAGTGAAAAAGAGATGCTGGAAGCCGTTAAGGAAGGCCATAAAGCTATTGTTAAACTCTGTGAATTTCAGGAAGAGCTGAGAAATGAATTTGGTGTTGAAAAACGTGAATTCACATCACCTGAAAAAGATGAAACCCTTGTTTCAAAAGTTGCTGAAAAAGTAGGCAATCGTTTGAACGAGATTGTCGGTATTGGGCTAGGCAAAGAGGAATTCAACGGTAAAATCAGTGAGGTGAAATCGGAGGTAAAAGAAGCCATTACGGCCGAAGAAGAGTATGAAGAGGCCGGTGATGACATCTCTGAAATTTTTGGCGACATGGTCAAAGATGCGCTTCGAAATAATATTCTGGAAAACAGAAAGCGTATTGACGGCCGTTCTCCGGAAGACATCCGCGATATATGGACACAGATCGGATATCTTCCAAGAGCACACGGTTCTGCTATTTTCTCCCGTGGGGAGACTCAGGCACTTGTATCTGTTGCACTGGGTACCAAACGGGACGCTCAAAGTATCGACACTCTTTTTTATGAAGAGGACCAAACTTTTATGCTGCATTATAACTTCCCCCCATACTGTGTGGGCGAAGCAGGATTTATGCGCGGCCCCGGACGTCGGGAAATTGGCCACGGCCATCTCGCACAACGAGCGCTGAAAATGGTTCTACCTGATTTTGAAGAGTTCGGATATGTAATCCGTGTTCGTTCCGACATCACCGAATCTAACGGCTCGTCTTCAATGGCTTCCGTTTGCGGCGGTTCCATGGCAATGATGGACGCCGGTGTGCCTTTACCAAAACCGGTTGCAGGTATTGCAATGGGTATGATTGTTGGAGATAACAAAACGGTTGTATTGTCCGACATTCAGGGTGAAGAAGATTTTATGGGAGATATGGACTTTAAAACTGCCGGTACCGCAGATGGAATTACGGCTACCCAGATGGACATGAAAGTTCAGGGAATCAGTTTTGAGATTCTTGAAGAAGCCTTAAATCAGGCTCATGAAGGAAGGATGCATATTTTGGGCAAGATGTCTGAAACCATTTCCAAAACCAGGGATACCCTTTCTAAATATGCTCCGCAGTTTATCCGTATGACGATTGACGGTGACAGCATTGGCGCAGTTATTGGTCCTGGCGGTAAAGTAATTCAAACGCTTCAAAAAGAGACAGATACAGAGATCTGGATCGAAGAAGATGAACAGGGTAAAGGTCAGATTACAATTTCTGCCGACAGCCTGGAGAAAGCAGAAGCCGCTAAGAAACGAATTCAGGCAGTTGCCGGCGAACTCGATGAAGGTGCAACTTACAAGGGTACCGTTAAGGCTATCAAAGAGTACGGTGCATTTGTAGAGATTGTTCCCGGTAAAGAAGGGTTACTTCATATTTCAGAACTCAATCACACGCATGTTAAAAATGTTGAAGATGTGTTATCTGTAGGTGATGAAATTGATGTAAAACTGCTGAAAGTTGAACATGGCGGAAAACTTCGTCTTTCAAGAAAAGCTCTGCTTCCGAATCCGGACGAAGAGTAATTAATATTCCTGTTATGACGTTTTTAAATAGCGCCCTGTAAAAAGGGCGCTATTTTTGTTTCAATTTACGTTCAATTTAAACTCAGACTTTGTCTCAGAATGATTACAAAACAAATTCTAAAATAAGAATAACAGTAAATCAATGACTTCGGAGAGTACACTACCTAAAGAGTAGTTATCTTTGTCTTCGTTTTCAGACTATTAATAATAATGGCTTTTATAATTTATGAGTAATTTAAATGAAATCGATTTTGTACATAAAACTATTCTTCCTAATGGTGTGCAAATAGTTACAGAACATGTAGAGAGTGTTAAAAGCGTGACTGCAGGCATCTGGGTAAAAACCGGTAGCAGAAATGAGCCGGATGAATTAGCCGGGGTTACTCATTTTCTTGAGCATATGCTGTTTAAGGGAACTGAAAACAGGTCTTCCTACGATATTGCCCTGAGTATGGAAGCTGTTGGCGGATATTTAAATGCATTTACTTCTACAGAATACACCTGCTACTATTCCCGGTGCCTGGATACCAAATTACCGCTGGCTCTGGATGTATTGACTGATATGGTTCGAAATTCAACGTTTCCGGAAGAAGAGCTGGAAAAAGAAAAGAAGGTGGTTCTGGAAGAGATGAAAATGTATAAAGACAGCTCTGAAGATGTAATATTTGAAGAGTTTAGCAACCAGGTATTTAATGACCATCCTATCGGCAGGCCGATCATTGGATATGAAGAAACGGTCTCTTCATTTACACGGCAGCATCTTTTCGATTACATGGAAGATCGTTATCAGCCATCAAATCTTCTGATTTCGGTAGCAGGAAATGTTGAACATGAAGAGGTTGTGAACATAGTAACCCGGCTGATGGATCAGCAAAATGAAAAAGATGCAGAGCCTGTCGATCAACCGCTTAAAGAGTATAAGACAACTCAAAATGAGATCAGTAAGGTTATTGAACAGACCCACATGATACTGGGACGCAGAGGCCTCAATTATGATCATCCTGACAAATATCTGCTTCTGCTGGCTAATACCATATTGGGTGGTGGAATGAGCTCCCGGCTTCACCAAAATATCCGTGAGAAATTTGGGTATTGTTATTCCATCGGTACTTTTAATCAGTCTTATACAGACTCTGGGCTGTTTGGTGTATATATCGGCACCGATAAGGGGTATGTGCCGCATGTGCGTGATCTGATTAATAAGGAATTTGAAAAAATCCAAAGCTATAAGGTTCCTGATAAAGAACTGAATGAAGCCAAAGCTCAGTTAAAGGGTAAACTTTTACTTTCGCAGGAAAGCACCAGTAATCGCATGACCAGACTTGCCAAAAGCATCCTCTACTTTGATCGGTTTATAACATTGGAGGAGCTTGTTGAAAACATTGACAAAGTGTCCTCTGATAAGCTTCTCAATTTCTCGAATGAGTTCTTTGACTCTTCACTTTATTCCGAAACTCTACTGGTACCGGAAGAGAAATAGAGCATGAGAATTTTGGTCATTTATATATAATGACCATTATCCCTCACAGGTAATTGTTTTTAGAGGAGAATGTGAAGTAGCGGATATTTCAATAAAAAACCCTGGGATAAACTAAAGATATTTAAATTTATACTACATCATGACATATATAAAGGATCTGTTTAATCATGAAGATGAAACGGTAACATTAAAAGGCTGGATTTATAACAGCCGAAGCAGTAAAGCGATTCACTTTCTTGAACTTAGAGATGGTACCGGTCTCTGTCAGTGTATTGTTTCTGCCGATGCAGTGCCTGAAGATGTGTTTGAAAAAACAGGAACCCTTAAACAGGAAAGTTCATTAGAAATTACCGGAAAAGTAATTAAAGATGACAGGAGCGTGGGCGGTTATGAGCTGCATGCAACAGATGTAAAAATCTACCAGATAGCAGAAAATTACCCGATTACCCCTAAGGATCACGGGGTTGAATTCTTAATGGAGAACCGTCATCTTTGGTTGCGCAGCCAGAGGCAGTGGGCGGCCATGCAGGTTCGAAACACAATTATTTTTTCGATCCATCAGTTTTTTCAGCAAGAAGGATTCATACAGCTTGATGCCCCGATTTTCACCGGAAACGCCGCTGAGGGAACAACGACTCTGTTTGAGACCGACTATTTTGAGGAAAAAGCTTATCTAACCCAATCGGGACAACTTTACGCCGAAGCAATGGCGATGGCTCACGGAAAAGTCTATACATTTGGCCCCACATTTCGTGCAGAAAAAAGTAAAACACGACGTCATCTTACGGAGTTCTGGATGATTGAACCCGAGATGGCTTTTTATGACCTGAATATGAATATGGATCTGGCCGAAGAAATGCTAAGATATATAGTAAAATCGGTTCTGGAGAAGCATAAAGAAGAATTAACCATCCTGGAGAGAGATACCACCTATCTTGAAAATACCATTAAGAAGCCTTTTAAAAAGATTACCTATACGGATGCTGTAGACCAGTTAAAAAGCCGGAAAACCGCTGAGATGCTTGATCAAATGAAGGAAAAACGATCCGAAGAACTTTCCGCAATAAATAACGAGCTGAATGAAATTAAGAAAGAGCACGGATCTGCAAAAAAATGGCGTAAAGCTCAGATTGACCAGCGAATTAAAGAGATTAATGCCCGTATCGACCAGATTGAAGAAGATCTCAGAAATATACCTGTTTGGAAAGAATCTGCGTTAAACTTTGAGTGGGGAAATGATTTTGGCGGCAGTGATGAAACCATTCTGACCATGCAGTACGATACACCGGTTATGGTTCACCGTTATCCTGCAGAGGTAAAAGCATTTTACATGAAACGCGATCCTGAAAATGATAAACTGGCCCTCGCTCTGGATGTTCTTGCACCGGAAGGTTATGGAGAAATTATCGGAGGAAGTCAGCGTGAAGACAGTCTGAAAGTGCTCGAAGACCGGATTACCGAACACAATCTTCCGGATGATGTATTTAGCTGGTACCTGGACCTTAGACGCTATGGCAGCGTACCACATTCAGGCTTCGGACTGGGTCTGGAGAGAACCGTAGCCTGGATTTGCGGACTCGGCCATGTACGGGAAACCATTCCATTTCCAAGGATGCTTGGAAGACTCCGGCCATGAAAGTATAATTCCAGAATTCTGTTGGATGAGGAATAAATGTCTCTAACAGTGGAGAAGTTAATGCGGAGAGAGAGGGATTCGAACCCTCGGTACCCCTTGCAGGGTACACTCGCTTTCCAGGCGAGCCCGTTCGACCACTCTGGCATCTCTCCGGGTTACAGCAAGC
>JBBDMD010000084.1:0-5774 GCA_040878515.1 Balneolaceae bacterium
TACTATGCAGTATCTATAGATCTAAAATTGCGATATGAGAACGATCCCTTTTTTTTTGCTACTTTTATTTACAGTTGCTCTGACAAACATATCCAGTGCCCGGCAGTTACATTTTGCAACTGCAGAACATCATTCCCCGGAACAGCAAGATCCATACAGATCCCGGTTTTTCAATGTAAAAGGCATACCCGAACTGTCTGTTTTTACACCTTCCGGGGATATTGAAGTGATTCACAATCCGGATATTAACGGCGTATTTGTAGAGCTTTATGTTAAGAGGGGTTTTTCAATTTGGTCTGGGTCCAAAAGCCTGGATAACTATAGAATTATTCTGAGTCAGAACAGAAATTTTATAACGGCATCCGTTGAAAAAAAGCAAGCATCATCCGGTTATTTTGGAAGTGATGAGATTCAATTTAAATTTGTTGTTCAGACTCCTGTAAAAATAACTTCAAATCTCAGAAGCATGAGTGGCCATATACTGCTGGATGGGGTGGAAGGCCGTCAATTTTTGCAGTCTGATGCCGGAAATGTAAACCTGATAAATTCAAAAGGAGAATTAAGCCTGGTTTCATCTGCCGGTTCTGTTTTTATGAAGAATAATCAGTGGCTTATCCAGGTAAAATCAATTGCCGGGGATGTTATTCTGGAAAAGAATACAGGAGAAACCAGGATCAGAACCATTTCAGGAAATATTCAGGCATCAGAATATTCCGGATCATTTATTTGTGCAACAACAAGCGGAAATGTTGACCTGTCATTCATGCAAATCAGAGAAGGGGTATTTCTGGAAACTATTTCAGGTAATGTTACCATTGAGCTCATGAATTTACAAGGCCTGGACATTCATTCTGAGTCAATGAAAATTGATGTAGATCAACTCCCAGCTTCCTATATTTCAGGAAAGAGATCTAATGGGAGAGCAACAAACTTGAAACTTGGGGATGGCGAAATACCTGTTAATATTTCAACAATTTCAGGTACAGTACATATAAAACAGAAAGCCAATTAAATGGTTAATTTAAATTGCCATTTTACTCTCGTCAGCAGCACCTGGTTAATCATCATTCTATCTGTATGGAGTGAATCCAAAGCTCAAACTCTCTCGCAGCCCGATTCGTCTTTTACGAGAGAGATCATCTCGGCGGATCAGCTGGAGAACGATAACAGGCTTATTTACATTTCAGACCGGTGGAAATTTCAACCGGGCGATAATCCGGAATGGGCCAGTCCCACATATGATGACAGCGGCTGGAGCCGGGTAAGTACGTATCTAACGGAACTTGATCTTGCATTTACAGAATGGGATGGAATAGGCTGGTTCCGGATACATGTAACCATTGATTCTTTGCTTGCGGGCAAACCCATGGCATTGCTGGTTGAAAAACACTCAGGCGCATCAGAAGTATTTATAAATGGGAGGAAAATTCTGGAATTTGGGGAATTTTCTGAGATCCCGGATAATGTTGTACCCAATTCCAATAAAAATCCAAGAGTGATAACCTTTCCTGAAGGGAATGAGCATGTGATTGCGGTTCGATATACCGATCCGAATTATGCTGAAAACATAGAAAAACTAGGCAGCAGTGGGTTCCGGTTTCTTTTAGGAGACTGGGAGTATCACAGTACAAATACTATGATTTTTATAAGAAACTGGACTCAGCGGTTCATGTTTTTTTTAGGAATCATGGTTGGGTTTGGGGTGATTCATATCCTTTTGTACCTCTATTATCCAAAAGAAAACCGAAACCTCTATTTTTCGTTATTTGCATTTTTTTTGGCACTTCTGGTTTATTCGCACTATAAAATTGAGTTATCAGGCACGGTAGATCAAACCATTTTTTTAACCCGTGTTATCTTTTCAACCGAGGTTATAACCCTGGTTTTTGCCACTATTTTTACTCATAGCATATACAGACAAAATTTAAGCGTATATATATTATATTTTTTTGCTGCAGGTTTAATCATTTCTCTTATTGTTTGGTTATACCCTCTCAATACACTTTGGCTTAGGGAAATATTTGTTATTCTTGCTGTTTTTGAAATTCTGAGAGTATTGATGCTGCTTTTCAAAAGAAAAAAAACCGGGGCGTATATTCTGGGTACAGGCGTATTATTTTTTGTTTGCGGATTGCTTTATACAATTGCAGTAAATCTGGAATGGACGGAAGGTAATGCTTCTTCAGGAAGTATGGCGGGTGCCAGTTTTCTGATCATGTCGATGTCTGTTTATTTGTCGCGGGAATTTTCGTTAACCCAGAAGAGACTTGAGCATAAAATTATTGAAACACGTGAATTATCACGCAGGAGCCTGAAACAGGAAAAAATATCGAAGCAGCGTGAAATTGAGAAGAGGCTTCTGGAAGCTGAAAATGAACGAAAAACAAAAGAACTTGAAGAGGCAAGAGCACTTCAGCTATCCATGCTTCCCAAAAAACTACCGTCGGTATCGCCGTATGATATTGCAGTTTACATGGAAACGGCAAATGAGGTTGGCGGAGATTACTATGACTACAGCATCAGTAATGACGGATCGCTGACACTTACGGTAGGGGATGCCACCGGCCATGGGTTAAAGGCAGGCATTATGGTAGCTGCAGCCAAAAGTTATTTTCATACTTTGGTAAATGAGGGTGATCCCTTAACAATGCTTTCCAGAATGTCATCGGGTATCCGAAATCTGGACATTAAAATGATGTATATGAGCCTGCTATTGGTAACCTGCAAGAATGGAAATGCGGATATAACAGCTGCAGGGATGCCACCGGTACTACATTTTCGAAAGAGAAAACAAAATGTTGATGAAATTATACTCAAAGGCCTTCCTCTTGGCACTAAAGTTGACTATCCCTATCAGACCAGGCGAGTAGAACTTTTACCTGGCGATTGTTTATTGCTTATGAGTGACGGATTAATGGAACTGTTTAATGATAAGAGAGAGATGCTGGGTATGGATAAAATAAAACGGGAGCTGGAAGATGCCGCCACTGACCAGGCAGGGGATATTATAAACAGGTTTGTGCAGCTTATTGATAAATGGTCTGGCAAAAAAAAGAATGAAGATGATGTTACAATAATGGTCATTAAAGTTCAGGATCAGTGAAACATCATTTATTCGAACCCGTAATGATTTTATATAATTAAGCAAACTCTGCCATGTGTAAATATTTACTTTTCATTTTTTTATGTATGACTCCTTTTTCTTTGCTGGCTCAACAAGGAAATGAGGATGACCCTTTTAAAAGAGATCCGATATTTAACAAATCGCTGGATGATCTTATAAGAGGAGACAGAGAAAGTGATACAGAATCAAATGAGCAGGATAGTGCTGAAACAGCAATCAAAAGATTATCAAATCGTGGAATAGATCTGGGAGGTGGTTTTGAAGCGGGGCCCTACTATTCCAATACTTTATACAGCCAGTATCCAAATTTAACGGGTATCCATTACAATCGAGTAAACGGTCTTTTTCTGGGGTTTAAAAAAGAGAGAATGCAATGGCATAGAAGCAGCAATTTTTTAAATATCCCGCGAATTCATCCACATGGTTTTATAGGATATAGTACAGCATCCAAGCAGTGGGATTATGCCATTGGCCTGGAACGATTATTTGGTGAGAGGAAACACCTAATGATAGGTGCTGAATATCATAATGCAATAGCAACCGAAGACTACTGGCGAACGGGCCTGATTGAAACATCACTGACATCTTTTTTTGCGGCTTACGACTATCTGGACTATTACGAAATGGAAGGATTTGGGGCCTACGCAGTTCTGCGTTCCGACAGATGGATTGAGGCAGCTTTCTCTTATAATAATGATAAGTTCAGTTCCTCAGAAATAAACACACGTTATTCTTTGTTTGGACATGATAACACCTACCGGTTCAATCCTCCGGTCGACAGCTTTAGTGATGAGATAGATCTTGAAAGAGTAAATTTAAGTTTTTCATTTAATCCCCGAAGAGTACTTATTGCCGATAAATTTACCTTTTCGGCAACAGTGGGTACTGAGCTGGCTGATAATGGCGGAACTGATGATCAGTATACATACAATAAATACTGGTCTGATCTCCGGTTTTTCTACAATTTTGAACCGGGATCGATCCTGAAGTGGAGAATAAAAGGAGGAACTATAACCGGTAATGCCCCTGACTTCAAGCGATTCTTTCTGGGTGGGATTGGCAGTTTAAGAGGCTCGCCTTATAAATTTTTCCAGGGTGATCAAATGTTACTGAGCAACCTGGAAGTGCAATTCGGCCGGCCTGCAAATCGTGCCGGAGCCTGGCTAAATGAGTATAATATTCATCTTCTTGTTTTTCTTGATTCTGGCTGGGTAAACGAAGATACATTCACTGGAATGCCGGGGAATGATAGTAACGATCTTGCCTTTTCAAATTTACAGCATGATGCCGGCATAGGATTGGGTACAGATGCATTCCGGTTTGAACTCGCCTGGCCTCTCAAAACGTTTGATTCCACACCCGCTCTCTGGTTACGTTTTAACCCAACGTTCTAAATGAAATAGCTCCAGACCGATCAAAGCCTGGAGCTGTTCTTTAGGGCATTTGGTACCTTTCGGTTACCAAAACTTGTGTGCTTTTATGTTACGTATACAGACGGAAAATGTTGCCCTGCAGTAACCTGAAAAATTACAAGCCGATCCGGATTCCTAAAATGCCTGTAAGAATTTTTTGATAATGTTCCGGAAAGGTTTTTTGTCTTCTTACTCTTCATTAGTGTTATATTTAGACAAATCGGTGTTGAATAATTTTTTGTAATGATTTTATTTTCAAAGAAAGAATGGTTGATTGCCGGCAGTATTTTATGTCTGTCTTTTCTGTTGGTTTTTATATCGAGAAACAGCAGATTAAATAGTGATCATGCCCTTGCAGCTAATGGGACGGCAGAAATCTTACTACATGAACGGACTAGCCTTGAATCATTGTCTGAGATACTGGATAGCCTGGGTGTTAAGGTTGATCAGAAAGAACTTTTATGGGCAGGAAGCATGCTTGGCTGGCGGTTTTTCAGGCCGGGCCGTTATGAAATCAATGGAAATGAATCATACCCTGTACTTCTTGCGAATATGGCTCGCGGCATTCAGGATCCGGCCTCGGTAACAATAGTTCCCGGTACCGACATAGGCAGGTTCACGGCACATGTATCCAAACAGCTGCTTACAGACTCTGCATCTGTCGCGGCCGTCTTCAGCGACTCTTCTGAGGTAGTTAAAGAACTAAACCTGACACCGGAACAGTTATTTTCCCGAATGTTGCCAAATACTTATCAAATCTACTGGACAACACCTGCAGAAAACGTGATACGGCGAATTCACTCTGAATTTAATAACCAGATTGCAGTAAAATACAGTGACCGAATTGAGGAGAGCGAATTTACATTAAATGAAATTTTAACACTTGCCTCAATTGTTGAGTGGGAAGCAAGGTTTAGTGAAGAAAAACCAAAGATCAGCGGATTGTATATTAACCGGTTAAACAGAAATATGCGTTTGCAGGCAGATCCCACAGTACTCTATGCGCTGGGCGAGCGAAGAAGAATACTTTTGGAAGACTACCAGTTCGACCATCCGTATAATACCTATCTCTATAGCGGATTACCGCCGGGGCCGATTACAAATCCCGATGAGGAATCCATTCTGGCAGTTCTTGAGCCCGAAGATCATGACTATCTGTTTATGGTGGCTACGCCCACGGGAGGCCATACATTTACCAGAACGTTTGAAGAACATCTTGAAGCGAGCAGAGAATGGAG
>JBBDMD010000085.1:0-5737 GCA_040878515.1 Balneolaceae bacterium
CCTTCAAAGAGAACTTGAAGACAAACCGACTGCATCTATTTCTAACGAATAGTTAACAACTCAGGTCTGAAGCATAAAAAAAAACCTGCATGTGTTGGCATGCAGGCTGTATAAGCAGGTTTAAAATCTTTCAGTTCAATCTCATCTTTTTTCAACCGGTATCCAATCCAGGTTTTTTTCCCCAACATAGAGGGCTCTTGGACGAATGAGGCGATTATTGGCATCCTGCTCCAGATAGTGGGCAGTCCACCCGGAAATACGGCTCATGGTAAATATGCAGGTAAAAAGATCTGGCTGTATTCCGATAGAGTAATAGACTGTGGCAGAGAAGAAATCGACATTGGGATCAATATTTTTTTCCTCTTTCATGGTTTTCACCATCGCTTCAGACCATTCATAGAGTTTAGTGTGTCCGGTCTCCTCAGAAAGCTCTTTCGACATTTTTCGAAGGTGAACGGCCCGGGGATCAAACGTTTTGTAAACACGGTGCCCAAATCCCATCATTTTTTCTTTATTTGCAAGCTTATCTTTGGTGAATTTAACCGGATCAGCTTTGTCGCCCTGTTTTTCAAGCTCAAGAAGTGTATTCATCACTGCTGTATTGGCACCTCCGTGAAGAGGGCCTTTCAGGGCACCAATGGCCCCCGTAATGGATGAAAACAGATCAGATTGAGTAGCACAGATGGTACGTGCTGTAAAAGTTGAGGCGTTCATGCCATGCTCAGCATGTAATACCAGGCATAAGTTCATTGTTTTTTCTGCCGCTTGTCCGGGTTTTTCACCATTCAGCATATAGAGAAAGTTGAATGCAGTACTTCCTTCTTTCAGAGGCTTTATAATATCCTTGCTGTTTCTTGCACGATCAAAAGCCGCAATAATGGTTGGAATCTGTGCGGTTACTGAAATTACATGGGTTTTGGTGTCTTCCTTGGAAGTTGATTCAAAGTCCGCCAGCATTGAAACCGCTGTCCTTAAAACGGCCATTGGTTCGGCTTCTTTATTTGTAGAAGTGATATAATTTAAAACTGGTGCAGGCAGTTCGCGTTCACTGATCAGCTGTTCATTCAGCTCATCCAGTTCTTTTTGATTGGGCAAGCGATCATTCCACAAAAGAAAACAGACCTCCTCAAACGTTGCGTATTCAGATAGTATATCAATATTGTAACCGGAATAGATGAGTTCACCTTTCTGGCCATCGATAAAGCTTTTTGTAGTAGAGAAAGCCACAATGCCGTCCAATCCTTTATTTATATGAGGGTATTGGTCGAGATTGATATTTTCAAGTTTTTGCTCCGCCATTTCGTATCAGTTTTTTTGAAGTAGTTAATATTAAATCTTGCGTCTTGCACCTGTCAGATGAATAGCACTGCTTCAGATAGAAATGAATATCAACCTATCGGGATTTTTGCAGGCAGCGCTTGCTGTAACTAACGCAGATTATAGATCTATTTTGATGTTAAAATACAAAATGGAGAACGAATTTAGAAGCACTTTCAATCCTTTCACTCCAAAGAATAGGTTTTTACATCCGGGACTCTTCTTTTGCTTCATTCCAGAGCAAATCCATTTCTTCAAAATTTGAATCAGTAATTGATTTTCCCCGCTCGGCAAGACGATTTTCAATATAGCGAAACCGCAAATCAAATTTATTATTTGCGTTTCTAATGGCATCTTCTGCCTTTAAGCCCAGCAGCCGGCCTACGTTTACCATGCTGAACAGGAGGTCGCCGAATTCATCTTTTTGTTCCATTACGGATTGATGCTTAACGGCTTCGCGCCACTCGTCAATTTCCTCATTCAATTTCTCCCAGGCCAGCTGCCATTCTGCCCAGTCAAATCCAATACTTGCTGCTTTCTCCTGCATTCTCTGGGCTTTAATCAGACCCGGCAAATTCTTTGGGATACCATCCAGAATCGATTTTTTACCTTCTTTGAGCTTAATGGTTTCCCAGTTTGAGGCTACTTCAGCATCATTATCTACATTTGTATCGGCGAAAACATGCGGATGACGGCGAATCAGTTTTTCCGAGATTCTGAAGATTACATCTTCGATTGTGAAATGCTGCTCTTCAGAAGCCATTTTGCTTTGAAAGACCACATGCAGCATCAGGTCGCCGAGTTCCCTGGAGAGTTCATCATAGTTTTCCATTTCGATCGCCTCAACGGCCTCATAAGCTTCTTCGATCAGATTGTCTTTGATTGATTCCGGCGTCTGTTTTCGATCCCATGGGCACTCTTTCCGGAGTATGGCTATCAGCTCAACCAGGTCTTCAAATTTCGGGGATGGTTTCATGTTGGAATGTGTGATGTTAGGTTTGACGTTTTTTCTTCTCTGCAGCAGGAAAAAGAATATTATTGAGAATGAGACGGTAGCCCGGGCTGTTTGGGTGCAGGCTTAAATCGGTTGGCGGATCCCCGACAAGATGTGTGTAATCTTCCGGATCGTGGCCGCCATAAAAAGTAAATGTTCCCTGGCCGTGATTGCCATGCACATATTTTACCTGTTCCCTGCCGGGTGATTCCGCCAGGATTACCACACTGCTTTTAATTACATTACTGTTGTAGGCTGTTGCCTGGCCATAAAATCCGGGAATACTACTCACATGATTCTGTGTTAGCATGGCAGGAACCGGATCCCATTTGGCGGAAAAATCAAAAAGGGTAAAATAGTCCAGGCTTTCGCTGATACGGTTCAGATTCACTTCCACATCAATGGAAGAGTGTTTGTAGACGGAAGGGTCAGTAACCACTTCAAAGTTTTCGAAGGCCAGGGTATTTGAGAAATTCAGCCGGCTGTTTACATCGGGATCAACCGGATCGCCATCCATGGGTGTGGGAACAATATCGAGGCCGTCGGCCGCAAGTGCGATATCGAAGGTATCGGTGCCGGAACACATGGCAAACAGAAATCCTCCATTACCTACAAAAGATTTGATTTCACTGGCTACATCCAGTTTAAGTTCGCTTACTTTTGAATATCCAAGTTCATCACGCATAGCCTCAAGGCGATTCACATCAGAAATATACCATGGGGAATTTCGATACATTGCCCAGAATTTTCCAAACTGGCCTGTAAAATCTTCGTGATGCAGGTGCAGCCAGTCGTAGTCGGAAAGATTACCACTCAATACTTCCACATCGTAAATTTTATCATACGGAATTTCAGCATAATCAAGAGCCAGGGTTACAGCGTCATCCCAGGGGAGAGATTGCGGAGGTGTATATACAGCAATATTAGGAATCGTTTCCAGATTTATTGCCGCCATATTAACATCAGGCCGCTCAACCTCCCGAATAATTCCAGCCGCCTCAGATTCAGAGATTATTTCAATCTGAACATTCCGGATCCTGCTTTTCCTGATGATATCGTCGGTAGCCGTTGTTAAAAAGCTGCCACCCCGGTAGTTGAGGAGCCACTGCCCGGTTTCCCCGCTGCCAAGATGGTTAAAGATAACCCCGTAGGCTTTCAGATGATTGGTTTGCGAGGCATCCATGGGAATTAAAACACGGTTTTGTGCGTCCAAAACCGGCACCGACAGGATAAAGATGAATAGTAAAAAAGCCAGTTTCTGTTTAAAATCGGTCATCTCAAAGGGCATTTTTTTGTAATTCCTGAAGTTTTTGACGGGTATAAGCAGCATAGAATCCATTTGGAAATTCAACTAGAAGCTCTTCATAAAGATTTTCAAGATCACTGGATTCAAATTGATAATCCCGGTTTTCGGACAGAAAATCATAACCGCCAACTGATCTGCTGTACTGCTGAGCCGGATATTTATGGATCTGTTCTGCCAGTAAAGTACGGCTCCACATCAATTGTTCGCGAAGTGGAGAGTAGGGCTGAGCATCAAGCTGATGGTTGATCAAAGCTATTAAAAAGGAAGAATATTCAGCCGGTAACCGGGAGGTGAGTTCAGCCACAATATCATCGGCAAAAGTACTGACCGGATTTGCAAGGATGGGTTCAAAGTATTCAAGTGCAGTCTCATAAAGTCCGGTTTGTACGGCATGCAGTCCGTCTCCCAAAACATCAAGGACTGCCCCGGTACTGTCTGCACGCTGTCCGTTTTTAATCCACATTCTTAGTTTAATGGCATCATTGGCATAGAACGAAGAATTTCTGCGCTCGAGTGAGCGAAGTTGAATGGTTGCAAAATCGAAATCTCCGGAATAGAAATCTGAAAGACTGAGGAAGTAGCGTGCCCGTTCGGATAAATCGGAACTGTCGGTCTGTTTATCTGCCCGGGTAAGTGTTTGCCTGGCTGTACCGAACTCTTTTCGGAACAGTGCAATCCGGCCTTCCGTGTAATAGGCAAAACTGTCTTCTTCACCATTGAGGGCAACATATTCGTTATACCATCGCTCTGCCTCCTCAAGGTCATGAAACCGGTCGAGTGTTAAATCGATAATCCGTGAGTAGACCCTGCTTGAATACTCATATCGGGGGGCTTCTTCAAGTAATTCCCGGTTGTAGCGCAGGGCTTCACTGAAGAGATGAGTTTTTCTGTCTGAGGCAGCCAGATTGTTTTCATCCAGGTATTCACCCCATTGCTGGTATGTTTTACCCAATTCCTCTTTTGCCCGGAGCTTTGCCGATTGGTTACTATCATCAAGGTAGTATTCAAAAGATTTAACTGCCAGTTCGTAGTTTTGTGAAGATAAAAACTGAGCACCGATTGAGAATAGGGAATAGATAACATAGGATGTTTCTTCTTCGTATCGCTGTGCAAACAGGTAGGCCCGCTGATAATCCCCGGTTTCGATCAGCAGCCAGGTAAGCAGCTGGTAAAGTGGAGAATAGGCTTCATGGTTTACGTCGAGATCGAGCAGCTGATCTTCAAGTTCAAAGGCAGCTATTTCATACAGGTTATCATCTCTCATCCGCAGAAAATGCTGCTGCACAAATCCCATTTGTTCGGGCGATTGAATAATAAGCTTGTAATACTGATTAACCGACTCTTCAAACAGCCCCGCCTGCATATAGGTATTGGCAAGTTCATTTAAAAAGAGGCCGTTATTGTTAAAAATATCACGGGCTTTTATATAGACTTCAATTGCGGCTTCAAATTCCCGCCGGGAATTCATTGACGAGGCCACATTATAATAGTGCTGAATACTTCGGCTTGATGCCTCAAGTACTCTCTCCCATGTTTCCATGGCCTCTTCGCGATCTCCTTTAAGGTGCAGAATTTCAGCCAGCTTGATGGCAGATTGATTGACAGACCTGATTTCATCCATCTGTTTTCTGGCTATTTGTTCAGCCCGTTCAAGCTCCTTCAGATTGATCAGACAGTCAACATATCGGTCAAAAAAAACAAAGGTATCAGGATTCTCCTCGTAAAGTTCACTGAACAGAGGGAGAGCTTCCTCATATTTCTGCTCCTGGAAAAGACGGTTTGCCATCTGGTAGGTATTGTTCTGGCCTGCAGCCGGATCGGGGGCCAGCATAAAAATGGAAACAAGAAAGATTGTGATCGCTTTCACATTCATGAAGACAAGATAAAAGTTTCTTTATAAAGTGATGGAAACCGTTTTTTTATTGTTTGATAGAATGAATGTAATGGAAATCCTACAACATTATTGTAGTCTCCTTCTATTTCTTTTACAAACAGGGCACCCCAGTCATCCTGAATACCATATGAACCGGCTTTATCCATTGGAATGCCGGATTGTACATAATAATTGATCTCTTGCAGTTCTAACGCTGCAAAGGTCACCTTTGTTTTTTCATGAAACG
>JBBDMD010000086.1:0-2732 GCA_040878515.1 Balneolaceae bacterium
ATATTTGCATCCAAAGAGAGATGCCGGATCCCTGTCCATCTGGCCGCAGAAATGATTGCCTACGATACAGGTTCAGGAGAATTGAGGACACACTATGCCGGCTTTTTTGACAGCGGTTTCGGAGGATCAAGAAAAGATTTAGGTGCACGGGCTGTACTTGAGGTCAGATCACATGATGTCCCTTTTTTAATTGAAGACGGACAGACGTTTTGCAGTATGAAGTTCGAGCCAAATACTGAAATTCCAGAATTTATCTATGGGGCTGATATTAAGAGTAATTATCAGGGGCAAGGACTCAAGCTGGGTAAACATTTTAAACAGTAAGACGCATAATGAGTGTTAACCGGTGTATATGTCATCAGATCCTGTTTTCTGAGCTCAGGGCAATGGCTCATGATAAAGGGTTCACACAAATTGAAGATTTTCAGCGGGAGAGTATCTGTAGTACAAAATGCAAGCTCTGCATTCCCTACATAAAAAGAATGCTTCAGGAAGGGATAACAGAATTTAAGCCGGGAGCTGTTTACCATAAAGAACCGGGCGTATGAATCTGTTTTTTGCTGATCCGAAAGATGTCCATCCGTCTTTTATCTTTTTGCGGGGACAGGAAGCCGTTCATGCTGCAAAAGTACTCAGGTATGGTACCGGAGACGAACTATTTGTAACTGATGGTGAGGGAACTCAGTATAGAACAGTTATCAGGGAAATAGAAAAAAATGAAATCATTCTCGATCAGGTTGATAAAATTACTGAAGAGAGGGAAGTGCCGAATATTCAGTTGTTTCTGGGTGTGATAAAAAAAAGAGACAGGCTCGAGTTTGCTGTTGAAAAAGCGGTAGAGCTTGGGGTTAACGAAATAGTGCTATTTAAAGGACGGCACAGCGTAAAAGAAAATGTAAGAATGGATCGGATTGAAGCCGCGATTCTTTCTGCGATGAAGCAGTCACTCCGAGTTTATCTTCCCGGTGTTTCAATGTTTTCTTCACTCAAAGATGCTATTGAAAAGAAAGCAGGGGATTCTGAGTTAATCCTGGCAGATGAAACCAGCAGGCAAACAACAATCAGAGTCAACCCTTTCGAAAGATATGCATTGATAGTGGGTCCGGAAGGAGGGATCTCAGCATCAGAGAGGGCCACCCTTGAAAAATTAAATGCAAAAGTATATTCACTGGGTGCGAAGCGTCTGAGGGCAGAAACAGCAGCCATTACAATGGTTGACCGTTTTCGAAACCTAATGGCTGAATAGTTCAAAGAAATCAGCCTGTGTAAGAGATCCGATCAGATAGCTTATCTGATTGTTCTGATTTAGTATTATGCTACAAACCTGAGTTCGAGTCATAATACGTGGAATACAATTAATGAAAGTCCCCCTCCTTACACAGTGAGGGCTTATCTTTTGCACGCGCAGCGAAACGCAGTAGACCGCATTTAACAATTGAACTCAGGTTACAAAGTCTATTTACCGCCGCTGCTGCTTCCGTTTTCAGAAGCCTGAGCGAAGGCTTCCAGTTTAGAGACAGCACCCCATAAATCCATCGCCTTTTTCAATGTTTCATTGAACTGGTCGTTAATAACCGGATAGAAATATTCTGACCCCCAAACCTGACGGGCAAGTTCAGCCTTCATTCTGCCAAAATTCATGGTTTTCAGCTCATCATACGACTCTTTGGAAATGTAAAGGCTGTCGTTTCGAATATCGGGTTCATCATACTCCTCTGAAAAGACCATTCCCTCTTCCTGAAAATTGGAAAGCAGTTTGGACCTGTCTTCTTCTGTCCATTCAAAATCGGTGCGGAATTCGTTAAACCGATCTTCCCAGTTCTCTCTGAATTTCTTTCCATTTTCATCCAGGTACTCCCGCACAAAATTGAAGTCAATTCTGTTAACGAGCATAAAATTGAATAAATAGGCAGATTTAGTGGTGTCTTCCTGAACAATGAAATCCGGAACAATTCCGCCGCCGCCGTAAACAGTCCGGCCGGCTTTGGTGGAGTATCGAAGGGAGTCGGGTACGTGTTCAATAAATTCTATGGCATCAGATGATGCGTCAGATTCTCTGTTAATAAATTCATAGGCATAACTTTCGCGGCCCTGATCAAATGGTTTTTGTATCAATCTTCCCGAAGGAGTATAGTAGCGGGAAATGGTAACACGTATATTGCTCTCATCTACCAATTCGTACTGCTGCTGTACCAGGCCTTTGCCAAATGTTCTACGGCCCACAATCAATCCACGGTCATGATCCTGTATGGCACCACTTACAATCTCACTCGCAGATGCGGAACCTTCATTTACCAAAGTAATGACCGGCATATCTTTAATTTCACCATCTGTTCTGGAGTAAACCTCAGAGTTAAACCGCGAATGCTTACTTTTTGTGGATACCAGTTTTGTACCTCTTGGAAAGAACTCTTCCGAAATTGCAATAGCCTGCGTGAGATAACCGCCCGGATTGTTTCTCAGATCGAGCATTAGCCGTTCCATACCGCGGCTTTTCAGGTCGTTTACAGACGCCATAAACTCTTCGTGAGTAGTTGCAGCGAAGCGGTTAATTTTAATATATCCCGTCTGTTCATCAAGCATATAGCTCGAATCAATGGTAGTGAGAGGGATATCGTCCCGGACAATTGTAAAATTTATGGGAGACGAAGATTTTGGACGCTGTATTTTTACATCTACCTCTGTTCCTTTTTCGCCTCTCAGTCTGCGGATTACATCTTCATTATCGTATC
>JBBDMD010000086.1:2832-5650 GCA_040878515.1 Balneolaceae bacterium
ACCTCTGTTCCTTTTTCGCCTCTCAGTCTGCGGATTACATCTTCATTATCGTATCCAATTGCACTGGAATCATTAATCGATATGATGCGATCGCCCGACATTATACCAAGCTGGTCACTGGGTCCGCCGGAGATTGCGGTTATTACGGTTATTGTATCCTGAATAATGTTGAATTGAATGCCGATTCCCTGAAACTTTCCGGCAAATTCTTCCTCAATTCTGTCACTGTCTTCAGGTTCAATATATACGGAGTGTGGGTCTAGGGTACTAAGCATTTCCGTAATAGACTTCTCAGTGAGCCGGTTCATATTTTTGTTCGGGAAGTTGCTTGATATGTACAGATAAGCTTCCTCAAAACGATTATAAGAGTCCCGCAGATTTTCAATTTTCAGATCCTTGAAAGTGGTATCTATGGGAGTATTGGTAAGGTCCAGTTCAGTATCCTGAAGTGCATTAACCATGCCCACAATACTTCGCTCAAAGAGTTGATCAAGGCTGACATCACCAAAATAGTTATCAATGACCCTTCGCTGCACCTGAAGGTACTTATGAAGGTTTTTTTGATGATCATCGTTCTGGACAACAACATTATCTATTCCGGCCAGCCAAACAGCAGAGAGTACAATCAGGAGGGCTAATTGAGGAGCAATAAACTTCTTCACAGACATCGGGTTTTATAATTCAGGTTTTTATACTTAACGCAAGCTGTACATTGATCATTATAATCAAAAAAAATAAATTTGTTATAACTACTTAAGAATAACTTGATGTTTTCTAAGAGCACTATAAATTTTTCTTAGAAACACTAAATATAGCTGTAAACGTTTCAGGTATTAGGTTTTAAAATATAATTTTACAAGATATAGTGGCTCAGATCTTTATCCTTAACAAGATTATCGAGCTGTTTGTTTACGTATTCCTTATCAATTTCTATTTCACCGCTTCCGATATCATCCGGGACTGCAAACAGTAATTCTTCCAACAGGGAAGAGAGGATGGTATGCAATCGTCGTGCACCGATATTTTCAACCTGTTGATTTACTTCGGCTGCAATTCGTGCAATTTCACGAATTGCTTTTTCAGTAAAAGTTACTTTAACACCCTCCGTATCGAGCATGGCAACATACTGTTTGGTGAGTGCATTTTTAGGTTTTGTTAAAATGTTGTAAAAATCTTCTTCCGTCAGTGAATCCAGTTCTACCCGAATAGGGAAACGCCCCTGAAGTTCAGGGATTAGGTCAGATGGTTTGGAAACATGAAATGCTCCGGAACCAATAAAAAGAATATGATCTGTTTTTACAATACCGTGTTTGGTATTTACGGTACTTCCTTCCACGATAGGCAGTAAGTCTCGTTGTACGCCTTGCCGGCTTACATCCTGACCGCCTTTACTGCCGCCTGATGTGTCGCTGGCAACTTTGTCAATCTCGTCAATAAAAACAATTCCCTGGTTTTGAATACGATCAAGGGCTTCCTGAACAGCGGCTTCATGGTCTATCAGCTTTTCTGCTTCTTGTTCAAGCAGTACTTCCCGTGCTTCATGTATAGGAAGAGTTCGTTTTGCTTTATTGCCGCCTTTGCTCAGGTTTCCGAGCATGTCCTGCAGGTTCACGCCCATCTCTTCCATTCCCTGAGGACCAAATACCTGCATCATCGGTGTTTTTCTTGAAGCAACTTCAATTTCAATATTCCGGTCTTCGAGCTCACCATTTTTTAATTTTTCCCTGAATCTGTCACGGGTTCTTTCATTCAGTTCGGCATCGGAAGCATTGTCGGGATTAAATCCAACTTCTTTTGAACCGGTGGTGTTGGTTGAGGAACTTTTGTTCCGGACCGGCGGAATCAGAATATCCAATATTTTTTCTTCAACAATCCCGGCAGCTTTTTCCTTAACCCGTTCCTGCATTTCAACTTTAACCATGTTCAGTGCAATGTCAGTAAGGTCTCGTATCATCGATTCCACATCACGGCCAACATAGCCAACCTCGGTGAATTTTGAGGCTTCAACTTTAATAAACGGCGCTCCGGCAAGATTAGCGAGACGACGGGCTATTTCCGTTTTACCCACACCGGTGGGCCCGATCATCAGGATGTTATTTGGAATAATCTCTTCACGAATTTCAGGATCTGCTTTCAGGCGTCGCCAACGGTTTCTCAGGGCTATTGAAACAGATCTTTTGGCGTCTTTTTGCCCGATAATGTATTTATCGAGCTCTGCTACGATCTGTCTTGGTGTTAAATCTTGTTGTTCAATTAACTTCATAAACTATTCTATTTCTAAAATGGTCAAATTGTGATTCGTGTATATGCAAATATCAGCCGCGATGTGCAGAGATTTTTCAACGATCTCGCGGGCAGATAATTCCGGAGCTTCTGATTTAAATGCCCTGGCGGCTGCAAGTGCAAAAGATCCCCCGCTTCCAATTGCTAAAATATTATCGTCCGGCTCAATCACATCACCCTGACCAGATATTAAAAGGGGAGTGTCTTTATCCAGCACAACCAGTAAAGCCTCCAGTTTTTGCAGAAATTTGTCTTTTCGCCACTCTTTGGCCATTTCAACAGCTGCCCGCTGTAAATTACCGTTGTAACTGTTTAGTTTTTCTTCAAATTTTTCAAACAGTGTAAAAGCATCGGCTGTTGATCCGGCAAATCCGGCAAGAACTGAACCATTCTGAAGTTTTCTTACCTTTTTGACGGTAGCCTTCATAACGGTTTTGTCGAGAGTAGCTTGTCCGTCACCACCAATTGCTACGCTTCCTTTATGAATAATGCCAAGCACCGTTGTGGCATGCAGATTGTTTAAATTTGTCATTAA
>JBBDMD010000087.1:0-5606 GCA_040878515.1 Balneolaceae bacterium
TATCGCTACTACCAGGGCGCACCGGATGGTGCAGGTTCCAGAAGGGATTAATAAGTCGGGAAAATTGTTTTTGGCACATACCGGATTTTGTTCAATCAATTATGCCGGTAATCTTACTGAAAACAACACTTTTTATACAATTGATTAAGTAAGAAACACAAGACCCGGGGCGGCAATATTAATTTTGCTGTTTCGGGTTTTGGTGTTCTTGATTTGATACTATTTTACAGTCCGTTATTTGCCAATTTAAAACAACGCTAATAAAAGAATAGTCTGAAGATGGATAACAGCTTTGACCAGCTTGGAAAAAAGATTTTTGAAAAAATTGATACAACAATTTTTCCCGATGCAAGGGAAGCCTCTCTTGTTGTTGCGGGAGAAATAGCCAACCTGATTCGTGCTAGGAATCAGACGGGCCAAAATACGGTGCTGGGCCTTGCTACGGGTTCCACCCCAATCCGCGTGTACCAGGAGCTGGTGCGGCTGCATAAAGAGGAAAATCTTAGTTTCAAACGGGTTGTCACATTCAACCTCGATGAATATTATCCCCTGCAGCCCCAGGAGCTGCAGAGCTATGTCCGGTTTATGAATGAATACCTGTTTGATCATATCGATATTGATCCAAAAAATATTCATATCCCAGACGGAACCCTGCCCCGCGAGGATGTTTATGAGTATTGTAAACGATATGAGCGCAAGATTGATGAAGCCGGCGGGCTGGATGTTCAGATTTTGGGGATCGGCCGAACCGGCCATATTGGTTTTAATGAACCCGGTTCACTCGAAAAAACACGAACCAGGCTGGTTACACTGGATGAGATTACCCGGTCGGATGCAGCGGCCTCTTTTTTCGGGGAAGAACAGGTGCCCAGACGGGCCATCACAATGGGCGTTGGCACAATTTTAAAAGCAAAAAAAATCTACCTGATGGCTTGGGGCGAACCCAAAGCAAATGTAATCCGCGAAGCTGTAGAGGGAGAAATCACAGACCGGGTACCGGCTACATTTTTACAGAATCACGAAAATACCAAAGTGATTCTGGATGCCGCTGCCGCATCTGAACTGACCCGCAGTAAAACTCCCTGGGTGGTTGGCCCCTGTAAATGGGACGATCATCTGATCAGAAAAGCGGTCACCTGGCTTAGTTTAAAGCTGGAAAAACCTATTTTAAAGCTGACCGACGAAGATTATAACCAGCACGGGATGAGCGATGTGGTTACCGATCACGGCCCTGCCTATAATGTAAATATCCGTGTATTTAATCAGGTTCAGCATACCATTACCGGGTGGCCGGGAGGCAAACCAAATGCCGAGGATACCAACCGGCCCGAACGCGCCGCACCCTTTCCAAAACGTGTGCTGATTTTTTCACCGCATCCGGATGACGATGTGATTTCGATGGGGGGCACGCTGATGAGGCTGGTTGAGCATGGCCATGAAGTGCATGTAGCCTATCAAACCACCGGTAACATTGCAATATATGATGATGAAGCTCTCCGGTATGCGGATTTTATCTCACAATTTGAGGACGGTAAAAGCGGTGCATCCCTGTTTGATCAACTGGTTGAGGCCATGAATAAGAAAAAACCCGGCGATATTGATTCCAGCCTGATGCTGAAGATTAAAACGGAGATCAGAAAAGTAGAGGCAAAAGCTGCAGCCCGTTATTCCGGAATCCCGGAAGACCAGATTCACTTTTTGGAGATGCCATTTTATGAAACGGGCCGCGCAAAGAAAAATGAGCTGGGTGAAGAAGATCTTTCACTGATTTACGAGATAATTAATAAGGTGCAGCCTCATCAGATTTATGCAGCGGGGGATCTTTCGGATCCGCATGGCACACACAGGATTTGCTGGGATGCCATCCGCGGTACACTCGAAAACCTGAAGGAAGAACCGTGGATGAAGGATTGTTATATTTGGTTGTATCGCGGAATCTGGCAGGACTGGGATATCAGTGAAATTGATATGGCAGTGCCGCTGAGCCCAGGGGAAAGGCTTAAAAAAAGACGGGCAATCTTTAAACACGCTTCTCAAAAAGATCAGCCTAAATATCCGGGATCTGTAAGCAGTGAGTTCTGGATGGTTGCAGACGAACGAACTATTAAAAATGCAAAAAAATACGACAGGCTGGGCCTTGCGGAATATGACTCAATCGAAGGGTTTTCCCGCTGGATACTGGAGTAAAAAAGTTTATTAGTATGACTCCTTTAATCTAAGAAAGATCGTATGTTTTGTTCACTTGGTTGTTTGTACCAATATTTGATTAAATAATGAATATTTCGGGTTGCAATAAATCGCCATATTGAATAGAAATGGTACATCATCTGCTTATACGCCATTTTCGTATTATCATGTCTTAATTTGTAAAGAGTTTGAATTGAAAGCGAACCGGTGCTCAACACAATTCACTGAGATTTAGTGAAATGGGTGAAAAAAATTCCAAATCGAATGAAGATCTTGTGGAGAATATCCGCAAAGGGGACCGGTCTGCTTTTGAAAAGCTATTCTATCAGTACTATTCCCGGCTGTGTGTTTTTTCAAATTCATACGTAAAATCACTCGATCTTGCCAGGGATGTGGTTCAGGAAGTTTTTATTAAAATCTGGGATAACCGTGAAAATTTCTACATCAACCAATCCCTGAAAGCCTATTTATACCAGGCCGTCCGAAACCAGTCGATCAATTTTCTGCAACAAAAAAAGCAAAAGCTGAAACTTGAAAAACGGTTGCTTAAACAGCATGAAATGGGAAAATCTGTTCACAATGCAGATTTAAATACCGAAGAGCTGACGGAGAAAATCTGGAAACTGGTTGAAGATCTGCCGGAAAGAAGACGTACAATCTTCATTCTGTATCGTAAACACGGATTATCCTACAAAGAAATTGCAGAGGTGATGGGAATTGCCCGAAAAACGGTTGAGAACCAGATGGGTAAATCCCTGCAATTTTTAAGGGATCAGCTGGGCCTTTAATTTTTTTGAATGAATTGTGGGGGGTGAGCATCCCTGACCTGTCTATCATATAACAACAGAAAAACTATGACTGATAAGAAAAAAGACATATGGCCCGTCATTGTCAGGTACCTGGATGGTACTCTGAGCAATGAAGAAACGGAATACTTTGAAGAGTGGCTGGACAACAGCAATGAAAACAGGAGAATTTTACACTCGGTAGATCAGATCTGGAAGGCATCAAAAAACATTTCGCAGGATGCACTCCTTAAGGAACTGAACCTGGAGAAAGACTGGGAACTGATTGCAGAAAAAATAGATAGTGAAACATCCGGAGAGCGCAAAGATCGTATTAAACAATTTAGTAAAATTAGAAAACGACAGCAGCTGTTTTCCAATTTTGTGAAAGTTGCTGCCCTGGTACTGGTTGCCTTCACCTCCGGTTTTTTAACCTTGAAGTACGCACCAGTAAACCAGGAAGTGGTATATGAACCTGTCTTTAAGGAGATTACCACAAAGCCGGGCGAACGGGCTAATGTTGATCTGGGAGATGGATCACAGGTTGTACTGAATGCCGGCAGCAAACTGGTAGTGCCCGATCAATTCAGCCAATCCCGCCGGGTGGTGGAACTTACCGGCCAGGCCTTTTTTGATGTAGAATCGGACATGGACAGGCCATTCTTTATAAAAGCCGGGAATTCGTTGATTAAAGTGGTAGGTACGGCATTTGATGTACGTTCTTATGCGGGTGAAAAAGAAATTCAGGTGGTAGTCAGTGAAGGCACAGTCGAATTTTCCAGAGAGGAAGATGAATCGGGCCCATTAATATTGAATGAAGGCTATGTCGGAAAAATGTCAGTTTCTGACGGATCTCTTCGAATGGAAGAAGCCGAAGATATGGATCTGTATCTGGGTTGGATGAACGGCCGGCTGATTTTCAGGGAAAAACCGCTGAAGGATGTAATTACAGATATTTCAAGATGGTATGATGTACAGATTGAGTTGGATCTGGAAGATCAATCAATTCTTGAAAACCGGTTTACGGCAGATTTAAAAACACGCTCAATCCGTGATGTGATGGAAGTGCTGGCGATGTCGATGGAGATTGATTTTGAGATTGAAGACGAAACCGTCAGAATTACCAATAAATGAACTTAATTGTTTTACAACAGGATGGTAGATTTACTAAAACATACAACCATAAAACACCCAAGCGTATGAAAACCGTTACTTTGAAAAATGTGGTGCCCATATTGGTCGCATTGATGCTTACATCAATACTGCCGGCAAATGCATTTTCACTCAAACAATCTACAGAAAGCGAGTTACCGGATATGGTAACTTACTACTCTGTGAAAGAATACAGCACGTATATACCGGAATTACGAAATACAATATCTCTGAATATTATAGATTTGAACCGTGAGGAAGCGTTATTTACGATTGCTCAAAAGGCCGATTTAGAGATTGCATTCGATTCCGGAATATTCGGAGAAGCAAATAAAGTGTCAATTAAGGACAATAGTGTGCGGGTGGCAGATGCTCTGGAGTATGTTCTGGAGGGTACCGGATATGAATCCGTGATTACCACACGCCGAGAAATATTACTCAAAAAGAAAGAATCAGTTTCTGAAGAGGAGGAAGAGCTGCAAACGGATGTATCCGGCCGTGTTATAGATGCGGATAGCGGTGAACCCCTTATAGGTGTAACCGTTTTTGTTCCCGGTACAAATACCGGTACTACAACGGATGCTCAGGGCCGGTTTTCACTGACGGTTCCCTCTGATGCAGATGTACTTGCATTCTCATATGTAGGTTATGTAAGACAGGAAGTGGACCTCGACGGCCAGACAGAATTTAATATTGAGCTTGCCTCGGACGTGGCGATGCTGGATGATGTTGTGGTTGTTGGTTATGGTACACAGCAGCGTGAAGAGGTAACAGGATCGGTTGTTTCGATCCGTGCAGAAATGATTGAAAACAATCCATCCTCAAGTTTTGAAAATGCACTGCAGGGACGCCTTGCAGGTGTAAACGTTGCCGAATCAAGCGGGGAACCGGGTGCTGCACCACAGATTACTATTCGTGGTACAGGTTCTATTTCTGCAGGAAACGAACCGTTGTATGTGATCGACGGAGTACCTCTTTCACAGAATTTCAATCAGCAGGGTTCAATCGGATCTCAGCGGGCTTCTTTTCAGCCGCCACCGGCCAATCCGCTGGCAACACTCAACCCTAATGATATTGAGTCGATTGAAGTATTGAAGGATGCGTCTGCAGCTGCTATTTATGGCTCCAGGGGATCAAATGGTGTTATTTTGGTGACGACTAAAAAAGGAACTAAAAACACCGCTCCGCAAATTAATGTCCGATCGTATATAGGAACCCAGTCTGTATTTAATGAGCCGGAACTCATGAATGCTGAAGAGGTTATTGATTATACCAAGGATGCACGAAACAATACATATTTGAGAGAACAGGATCCTACAAATCCTGCCAGTGGTAATTATAATCCACAGTATGATCCGGATACCAATGCAGGACGGGAAGCAAACGGAGCAGTTGGCAATCACCTGATTCCTGAGGCATATGTAAATTGGGACGGAACAGATACCGACTGGCTGGATTTAGTGTTAGAACCATCACAACTGC
>JBBDMD010000088.1:0-5595 GCA_040878515.1 Balneolaceae bacterium
TTTTTGAAAGGGAAGGATTTTACGGTTCTTCCCTTTTTAATTAATGGAGGAAAATTCAGGTCTATTTCTCACAGTGTTGTTAAAGTTAACGCATATAGGGCGCTGCCCTGCGTTGATACTGATGCCCCTCAGGGCTATAAGAACCCTCGATTGTTTACAAAGCAATTATCCAGCGCAAAGGCCCCGTTCAGGTTGCCTCCGAATCAATTGAGCATGACTTAAAATCGAACTCAGGTTTTTAGCCATAATCAGTGTTAAGCCGGCTGTTATAATGGTAAATTGTCATGTTTTTTCCTGGGCACACTCTCTGCTTTATGCTGGCAGAATTCAAATGCACGGATCAGTTTTTCGCGGGTTTCTGACGGCAGTATTACATCGTCTATAAACCCCCTGGCGGCCGCCCTGTAGGGATGCGCAAATTCTTCACTGTATTGATCTTCAAGTTCCTTTTGTTTTTTTTCTTTATCATCCGCTTTTGCAATTTCCTTTCTGAAAATGATTTCAACTGCTCCTTTGGTTCCCATCACTGCAATTTCTGCCGTTGGCCAGGCCACATTATAATCAGCACGGATATGTTTGGAGTTCATCACATCATAAGCTCCGCCATACGCTTTTCTTGTAATTACAGTCATTTTAGGAACTGTGGCTTCACAGAACGCATACAGTAATTTAGCACCGTGCTTAATAATTCCTCCCCACTCCTGGTCTGTTCCGGGTAAAAAACCGGGTACATCTTCAAACACTACAAGCGGAATGTTAAACGCATCGCAAAAGCGCACAAAACGGGCCCCTTTTACGGAACCGTCTATATCCAGCACACCGGCAAGGGAAAGCGGCTGATTTGCTACAATACCCACCGATCGCCCAGCCAGGCGGGCAAAACCAACAACCAGATTATCTGCATAATTTTCGTGAACCTCATAAAAGGAATCTTTGTCCATCACTCCTTTAATAACATCCTTTATATCGTAGGGTTTATTCGGCTGGAGCGGCACCAGATCATCCAGCTTTGAAGCTTTGCCGGAATCGGGTTCTTTGGATGGCTGTGAGGGAACTTTTTCTTCGCAGTTCTGAGGAATATATGTCATTAGTTTTCGAATATGCTGCAGGCATACCGCATCGTTTTCCATTGCGAAATGTGCAACACCCGATTTTACGCTATGAGCTGAAGCCCCGCCTAAATCTTCCGAGCTAACCTCTTCATGCGTCACTGTTTTCACTACATTCGGCCCCGTTACAAACATATAGCTTGTGTTCTTTACCATAAATACGAAATCAGTAAGAGCGGGACTATATACCGCTCCGCCTGCACACGGACCCATTACCGCCGAAATTTGTGGTACCACACCGGATGCCATCGAATTACGCCAGAACACTTCGGCATAACCTCCCAGTGAACTAACCCCCTCCTGAATGCGCGCTCCCCCAGAATCATTCAGGCCAATTACAGGAATGCCGTTTTTCATAGCCAGATCCATAACTTTACAAATCTTTTCGGCATGTGTTTCCGACAGAGACCCGCCAAATACTGTAAAGTCCTGGCTGAACAGATAAACGGGCCGTCCCTCAATTTTACCAAATCCGGTGACTACACCATCCCCCGGTATTTGCTGTTTTTCGAGACCAAAAGCTGTACTTCGATGGGTTACAAAGGGATCTAATTCCTGAAATGAACCATTATCAACAAGAAGGTCTATGCGCTCCCTGGCTGTTAGCTTACCCTTCTCATGTTGTTTTTCAATGCGGTCCTTTCCGCCCCCCAGTTTCGATTTTTTACGAAATTCCTGAAGACGTTTTACTTTTTCGTTGTCCGACATTAGCCATTTTTTTGTGATGATTTAATCTCCAGAAAAAAGGTATGAAGTCTGTCAGTAAAATCAACAGCCACTTCATCATAAACATCTATCATATTTCGAACAAAAATCTCATTCTCAATATATTTTGATGCATTCTTCCAGTCATCAAACTCCACTAAATCATTCAAAGCTTTTTCGTACGTTTGCTCCGATTTATTGAAGAGTTCATAAACAAAACGGCTTTTATCATCTTCAAGCCAGCTCTTTAAGCCGCTTATTTTTGTTGACTCTTCTCTCTTCAGTCCGCTGATTTTATAAATGGGGATATCATCAAAATCATCCCCTTCTTCTTCATCCTCCGGCTTCTCTTCATCTGTTTCTTCAACTCTTTCGAAAACCGAATCTTCCAGGTCAATCTCTTCCTGATCCAGGAATGCCTGCCACATGGGAGGGGCTTCACTTTCATCAGCCTCTATTTTGATATAGTTTTCATCATCCTCTTCCTGTGGTTTCTCAATTTCATTAATAATCCACTCTTCACTTTCTTCTGAAGAATCTTCCGCTGCATTTCTGGAATTTTCTGATGAAAATACAGAATTCAGCTCCTCAAACTCTCCCTTTTCAAGGCCTGATTTAAGAAGGTCATGCCAGTGATCATCATCCTGTTCATCTTCCTCTTGCGAAAGATTAAGCTCTTTATATATGGATGTCTTTTCCTCTGTTTCCTGAGCTGCCGGTTCCTCTGGCTCCTCCTCTGCTGGATCTTCATCCAAAGGCGAATCAGCATCGAACATAAATCTCTTATGCAGGGAGTCATGTTCTTCATCATCTATTTCAGATTCAGATTCTTTTTCAGCTGGTTTCCCTGCAGTTGTACCTGATTGATCCGGCTCATTCTCCTCTTCACTTTCAGCGGATGATAACTCCTTATTTTCAGCCGGAGCCTCCGATTCATCTTCATCATCGAAGTACCGCACACTTCTTCTTTTATGAAACATTCCCAGAATTGAACTGGCATCCGGTACTTCAGATGTGGAATCCGGTTTATCAGAATCCTCATTACTATCATTTACGTCACTAAAACTTTTATATTCATCCATGTCATCATTCTCTTCAGATTCTTCAGGCTCAATCACCTGTTCCCATGTCTCCGCAAGTCCCAACTGGTCCAGTTTATCTTCTGGATTAAGGTTTTCACCCTGCCCTGACGAATTATCATTATTTGTCTTTCCGGAATTTTTCGGTTTTGAACTGCCATTTTTTTCACCTGAAGCTTCAAATAGTGAGGGTTCATCTTCATCATAACCTTCCTTGTTGAGCAGATCGGGCGATGTAAGTACCTCTATAAATGCTGTCCGGTTTAAAGAACCGTTCATAAAATCAAAGGCGCGGGCAATTCGGTTTTTGCCTTTATCCTCAAAAAAGATTCTGAACAGGTTAGTGTCTACAGAAGGGCCGGCCAGTTCAAAAACAGGTTCAAGAATTTGAGCCCAGTTTAACGGATTGTAATTGTTTGTCAGTTTTTGATCAATTTTTTCAATCAAAAATTTACACTCATACAGCGTTAATTTATTTTTTTCCTTACGCTGCATGTATCGAATCAGCGCATTTGATAGATGTTTGTTTACGGTGATATATTTCACGTTTTCCTGAATCTCCATCAACGTAAGAGTATTCTCCGTACCAAATATTGAAAGCGGTATCATTTCCCGGGGCTGAATGGCCAGTTCCAGTGTGTCTGCCACGGCGGTTTCAAACAAAGATTTTGCATAAGTTGCCGGCATTCTCAATTCTTCAACAATTGCATCTAAAAACTGGCTCCAGGCATCCTGTACGCTGCTGTCGGACATATCGGCCCATTCGGAAAACGGGGGAACAATGGAATCACTCAGATTTTGATTCATGTCTATAACTACCCTTTCGATCACAAAATCCGGTAAGTCTAGGTCCCGCAGATCTTCTGGTGTATAAAATTCCTGTTCAGTGGGTAGTTTATCAACAAACTGCTGGGTAATTTCTCGAACAATTCGTTCCATATTAAGAGCCATTTTCTGTTACCTCTTGTTTATTTAGTAGCTGCTTACAATATCAACTTTTTATGAGTCACTTAATTACAAAATTCTTTAATGTTCAGATTCTTCAAAGAATATTCTTTCATTTTGAAAGGGGTAAAAGTACCTTTCAACCATGATTCATCTCACCGTTACTTCACTCAAAAAATCATTTGGCAGGAAAGTCGTATTTAACGGGCTTTCATTTACCAGTACATCCCGGGTAATTGGTGTTTCCGGTATAAATGGATCCGGAAAATCCACTCTGCTGCGATGTTTATCCGGGCTGTTGGCTCCGTCTAAAGGATCTATTGAGTGGAATGTAAAAAGTGAAAATTATACTCCAAAAAAAATCAGGGGTCAAATAGGGTATGTTGCACCTTATATTAACCTTTACGAAGAACTTACTGTTTTTGAAAACTTAAATTTTTTAATTCAGCTGCAATCAGTCAAATCTACCAATTCAGATACAATCAAAAAACATTTACTTCAGTTTGACGCTCATACACTTGTAAATCAACCTTTTGGTGATCTTTCGACCGGCCAGCAGCAGAGGATTAAACTGACAGCCGCCATCCTGCACAAACCAGATATCCTGTTCCTTGATGAACCCGGTACAAACCTCGACAGTAAAGGAAAACAGTCTGTTAGACGATTAATTGACAGTTTTAGAAATCAAAATAAAATGCTCATACTGGCTTCAAATCAGGCAGATGAACTGGACCAGTGTGACGAAATATTAGAATTAACTAATAATTAAGCATGTATTCAATCGACGATAAAAAACTGGCAGAACAACTGCTTACTCACAGTGTTCAGCTGCAACCCGGAGAACATATCTTCATTCAGCTCATCGGCCTTAATGGTATCCCTTTATTACGTGCACTTACGCATCAGGTACGAAAAATGGGGGGATATCCATTTCTGAAAATAGATGATACCGAAACCCACAGAATCCTTCTTGAGCAGGGTGATGAAAATTTTTGGGGTAAACAGACATCTGTAGACCAGCTTCCATTAATGAAGCAGATGGATGCCTACATCGGAATACGGGCAGCTGAAAATATTTATGAAAATTCTGCTGTTTCCAAAAAAGCCAATGATGCCTATTCCTCAAAATATCTGAATCCTGTTCACTTTGAGGAGCGTGTCAATAATACTAAATGGGCGGTATTAAGATATCCGTCCCCTTCATTTGCCATGAACGCAAAGATGCCGACAGAAGCCTTCCGGCAATTTTATTTTGATGCCTGCCTGTTTGATTACAATAAACTGGAAAATGCCATGAAACCGCTGGAAAAGCTTCTCAGGAATACTGAAGTCATTGAGTTGAAAGGGGAAGGAACAGACATTAAATTTTCAGTAAAAGATCAAAACTGGATTCCCTGTTTTGGCCGGAGAAATATTCCCGACGGCGAATTATTCTCATCACCCGTGCTTGATTCTGTTGAAGGCCGGATTACCTACGCCCCTTCCGTTTACCAGGGGAAACCATTTGAATATGTAACACTAACGGTAAAAAACGGAGTTGTTACCGATTTTGATTCATCCGACAACAACGCACTTGAGGAGATTCTGGATACCGATGAGGGAGCACGCAGATTCGGAGAGTTTAGTTTTGGGCTCAATCCTATCATTGAAAAACCAATGTACGATATACTGTTTGATGAAAAAATATACGGCTCCAATCACCTGACCCTCGGAAATGACTATGAAATTGCCCCCAACGGTAATTCAAGTAATATTCA
>JBBDMD010000089.1:0-1098 GCA_040878515.1 Balneolaceae bacterium
AAAGCTTCAATTACACCGCAGCCGGGTTCGTGATAGTGTGTGCAGTTATAGAACCGGCAATTTTGCCGCGGTTCAATCATTTCCGGAAAAAAGAGTGAAAGTTCACTTTTTACAATATCAACCAGTCCAAATTCCCGTATTCCCGGTGTATCAACTATATAACCGCCATTTTGGAGCGGGATGAGCCGGGCAAAGGTTGTGGTATGTTTTCCTTTTTGTGAATAAGATGAGATTTCACCGACTTTTAAATTCAGGCCGGGGTCCATTTCATTGAGCAGACTGGTCTTGCCTACACCTGAGGGCCCGATAAAGACGGAAGTTTTTTGAGCCAGATCTTGCCTGAGAGAATCGATCGATTCTTTATCTTTGATAGAAGTGGTCAAAATTTTGTATCCGAGTGATTTGTAAAGCTCTACGATCCCTTCGATGAATTCAAGATCGGATTTAATGGCCAGATCGGATTTATTTATAATGATTCCGGCAGATACCTCGTAAGCTTCACAGGTTACCAGGAATCGATCTGTAAATCCCTGGTTGAACTTGGGTTTCCGGATCGATTGTACAACCCATGCACGGTCCACATTGGAGACTAAAATCTGTTCTCCCCGCCGGCCATGAGTTGCCTGCCGGGGAATATAGTTCTCCCTCGGAAGAATCTCCTGAATAGTTCCCGTACCGTCTTCGCCCATTAAAACGGTTACATAATCGCCGACGGCCACCGGGTTGGTCACCTCTTTTTTATGGATGCGCATTTTTCCCGGCAGCCGGCAATCCACAATCTCACCCTTGTGGGCAACTTTTAACCATTTGCCGGTTGATTGTATTACTCGGGACCCTTTTTCCATTCACTGAATGTACAATTTTATTCAATAATGGGAGAAATGAAAATGGGATCTTGGGATCAATAAATTGATTAAGATGAATCGCAGGCCATCTGCATGGATTCAGTGAGAAGACCTTTTTGATGTCGCGGCCCTCACCCTGCTACAGCAGATACACTCCACGCGTAATTATACTAAATTGTAAATAATTGATCTGCCCGATCTGCTAATCCATGATGACCATATTTTCTGTGCTGGCACTATTTGAATTTGTGTC
>JBBDMD010000090.1:0-5534 GCA_040878515.1 Balneolaceae bacterium
ATATATCTATATTTCATTTATGTTTTAGGTAATCGGTTTCCGAGAGCTTTATATCAGGTGAATTTAATCTGCCGGTTTTTAATGAATAATTTCACCCTTAAATGACATATGTCTTATTCTAAGCTTCAGATCTAAAATATTTATTTTCTCTCAGACGAATTGATAATGGTAATGTTTCAATTACGACAATAAAAAGTTAAGCATCTTAAACTGTTTTTTTCGTATCTCATTCATCAACTGTATAAATTTGTTGATGAACGAGGCTAATGATGACGTAAACTAAACTGAGTTCAATAAGAAAGCCCGTCTGCATTAGCAAGACGGGCTTAAGTAACGATGAAATTTTTAAACAAATCTATGTAGCAAGTTTGAGTTTATTCTCGGCTACCGCCAGTTCTTTTTCAGCTGAAGTACGTTCACCTTCTTTGGATGAAAGTTTGTTTTTGGCTGCATCTCTGGCAGCCCGGGCTTCATCCACATCAATTTTGGATGCTTCTACAGCTTCCTCTGCAAGAAGTGTCATCTGGTTATCACTCATTTCGATGAAGCCGCCATTTACTGCAAATACCAGCTCACTTTGGTCTTCTTTTTTGATCACAACTTTACCGATTGTCAGTGTTGATACAATCGGGGCATGATTGAAAAGCATTTCAAATTTCCCTTCACTGCCGGGAACCTGAACGCCGCTTACCTCACCATCAAACAGTGATCCGTTTGGGGTTAATATTTGTGCATGAAATGTTTTAGACACGTTTTTCTCCCTGGAGGTTTACGCTTCAGCTTCCTGAAGCAATTTCTGACCTTTTTCAGTAGCCTGTTCAATGCTGCCCACAAGGTGAAATGCGTTTTCGGGCAAATGATCGAGCTCGCCGTTCAGAATCATCTTAAATCCTTTAATGGTTTCCTCAATCTTCACATACTCTCCATGCTGACCTGTAAACTGTTCAGCTACAAAGAACGGCTGACTCAGGAACCGCTGAACCCGCCGTGCCCTGGATACTACCAGTTTATCTTCATCGGAAAGTTCGTCCATACCCAGAATGGCAATAATATCCTGAAGGTCCTTGTATTTCTGTAAAATCTCTTTCACGTCCTGCGCACATCTGTAATGAGAATCACCCACTACCTTTGGATCGAGAATTCGTGATGTTGAATCCAGCGGGTCAACTGCAGGGTAAATCCCAATCTGGGTTAAGGCACGGCTCAATACCGTAGTTGCATCCAGGTGAGAGAAAGTGGTTGCCGGTGCGGGATCCGTCAGGTCATCCGCCGGTACATAAATAGCCTGAACTGATGTAATAGAACCTTTTTTTGTAGAAGTAATTCTTTCCTGCAAATCACCCATCTCCGTGGCCAGTGTTGGCTGATACCCTACGGCCGACGGCATTCGGCCAAGCAGAGCGGATACCTCGGAACCAGCCTGTGTAAACCGGAAAATGTTATCAATAAAGAGTAGAATATCAGGAGATACTTCATCGCGGAAATATTCAGCAACTGATAAACCGGAAAGTGCCACCCTCGCACGGGCTCCCGGCGGCTCATTCATCTGGCCGAATACCAGCGTAGCCTGTGAGGTTTTTAAAACATCCATATCAACTTTGGAAAGGTCCCACTCGCCCTCCTCCAAGGCTTGCTTGAACTCGTCGCCATAATTAATAACACCCGATTCAATAAACTCGCGCAGAAGGTCATTCCCTTCACGTGTACGCTCGCCTACACCGGCAAAAACAGAAAGTCCGCCGTGCTGCTTGGCGATGTTGTTAATCAGTTCCTGGATCAAAACAGTTTTACCTACACCGGCACCACCAAAGAGGCCAATCTTCCCTCCTTTTGCATACGGACAGAGAAGGTCAATTACTTTAATACCGGTTTCAAGCATTTCAGTACTCGTTGCGAGATCTTCAAATTTGGGCGCTTCGCGGTGGATAGGATATCTTCGGTCGCCTTTCGGTGGTTTTATACCATCAATAGATTCTCCCACAACATTCAGCAGCCTTCCCCTGATGTCTTCACCGATAGGAATAGAAATGGGCCCGCCTGTGTCAACTACTTCCGCTTTCCTTACCAGCCCGTCTGTTGAATCCATTGCAATTGTACGGACACGGTTTTCGCCTAAATGCTGAGCAACTTCAAGGTATAATTTCGTTTTATCTTCCCGCTCGATGGTCAGAGCATTCATCATTTTTGGAAGCTGACCTTGATCAAAATCAACATCTACAACGGGTCCAATTACTTGTGCTATAGTTCCTGTATTCATTCGGGTTTTTTAATCGTTTGTTTAAGACTTACTGATACTTTTTGTGTTTATAAAAATCTCTGCGTTGAAAGCTTTAAAAGGTACCGACTTCTGTTTCAAAAATCAAAGCCTGAGTTCCTATAAATTGGATCTGTTATCAAAGCTGTTTATTCAGAAAAAATAGGTATTGAACCTCTACTGTCTCCCTACCGCTAAACCAGGTATCTGTACATTGAGTAATTCTTAATCAATGTCAGATTTTTAATTATTAAAAATCAAAATGAAAATGGGGTTATGAAGCGATAAGAGAACCCTGTACCGATAAGTAAGCTTTATTAGCATAAAGAGTATCAAAACGCTATCTTTAATACTCTTTAAAATCCGGTGATTTTGAGTGATTTACAGCAAAATAAAACGAAAATAATAACAATTAAATTTAGAGACTACCTTTGGAAACGGAACTTACAGCTCGGACAGTCAGCATAGATTTATTAATAAAATTTGACGAGGAAAAAACACTGAGTTTCACTCTCGCAAACGAACTGGAATCAAGAGAACGTGCACAGGTTCGTGAATATGTTCAGAATATCCTGAGAAAGAGAAGTTATCTCGATTTTATTATCAATGAGTTTTCGAGCATTACCATCGATGAGATGAAGCCGATGCTGAAAAATATTCTGAGGCTTGGATTATATGAGATGCTCTATATGGATGGCACGCCCGATTATGCGGCAATTAATGAGGCCGTGGAAATTGCAAAGTTAAGGCTGGGTTCTAAATCCGGCGATCTTGTGAATGCAATTCTGCGAAATATTCAGCGGGATATTGATAATTTACCTAAACCGGCTTTTGAAGATCGTACCAAACTTATTGCAACCACTTTTTCTCACCCCGAATGGATGGTGAAACGCTGGGTGAAACGCTTTGGTGAAAGGGAGGCTTTTCAGCTGATGCAGGCAAATAATCAGCGTCCAAATTATTATGTGCGGGTAAATAACCTGCGTACCAAAACCGAAAATTTTATATTGAGAATGGAGAAGCTGGATATCTCTTATGAAGAGAGCGACTGGCTGCCCGGCTATTATAAAGTAGAATCTGTGGCCCCTTTTATATCAAAAGACCTCCTGAAAAAAGGGATCTGCCTGGTACAGGATATTGCAGCCGGTTTTGCACCCACTATTGTTGAACCTCTCCCCGAAGAGACGATTTTTGACATTTGTGCAGCTCCGGGAACCAAAAGCATTGTAATGTCGGACATGATGAATGGTGAAGGAACCATTGTTGCAGTGGATATAAATCCCAACCGCCTTGAAAAACTTGCCCAGAGTGCAATGGATTATAGCGCTGAAAATATAAAAATACGCCGGGCCGATGCACGCGACCTGGATCTGAAGCTGGCTGATGCCGTTCTCCTCGATGCTCCCTGTACGGGTACCGGGGTTCTGAGCAAACGTGCCGATTTAAGATGGAAACGAACTGAAGAAGAGCTTGAAAATTCTATCAAACTTCAGGAAGAGCTTCTTGATGAAGCAGCCAATCATGTGAAACGCGGCGGAAGACTGGTTTACAGCACGTGTTCGCTGGAGCCTGAAGAGAACTGGGAACAGATACAGAAATTCCTTGGTAATTATGACAATTTTGAGCTCGAAAAGCTGGATGAATTTCTCCCGGAAGAAGTATTGGCTGAAGATGGCTTTGCATATCAGACTTTTCCGCACATCCATGGATGTGACGGCCATTTCGGTGTACGGCTGAAACGGGTAAAATAGAATGATATCCTGTCCGGATTATTCAATCCGGATTACTGAGCAATTACTATAAATTGAATTGAAAAGTACAACCTGCTGTTTCGATGATAACAGCAGGCAGTTTTGTAAACTCTATGAGCGAATCTAAGAATACCACCCCGGAAATTCCCAAACAGTATGATCCGTCTTTAACCGAAGAAAAGTGGTACAACTACTGGGTAGAGAATAACTATTTCCATTCTGAACCGGACGAAAGGGAATCATATACCGTAGTGATCCCCCCTCCCAATGTGACCGGTGTTTTACATATGGGGCATATGCTGAACAATACCATCCAGGATGTATTGGTACGCCGGGCACGAATGCTTGGAAAGAATGCCTGCTGGGTTCCGGGAACCGATCATGCCTCTATAGCCACAGAAGCAAAAGTAGTTCAAAAACTGCGCAAACAGGGAATTAAAAAGAGTGATCTGACCCGTGATAAATTTCTGGATTACGCATGGGAGTGGACAGAAGAACATGGCGGGATTATACTGGATCAGCTGAAAAAACTGGGAGCATCCTGCGACTGGAACCGAACACGGTTCACACTGGAGGAAGATCTTTATGATACAGTGATCGATTGTTTTATTGATCTGTATGAGCGCGGGCATATTTATCGCGGGCTGAGGATGGTAAACTGGGATCCTTCTGCCCAAACGGCCATCAGTGATGAAGAGGTTATGCACAAAGAGGTACAGTCTAAACTTTATCATGTGCGATATGCAATAAAGGGTTCTGACGATTTCATTACTATTGCTACAACACGGCCTGAAACAATTCTTGCCGATACCGCTGTTTGTGTACATCCTGATGATAAACGCTATAAGTACCTGATTGGTAAAACAGCCATTATCCCAATGGTGAACCGTGAAGTTAAAGTGATAGCGGATGATTATGTAGATCCCGAATATGGAACGGGCTGTCTTAAAATTACACCGGCTCACGATCCCAATGATTACGATCTGGGATTAAAACACGGCCTTGAAGTGATTGATATGCTGAACGCAGACGGAACCGTTGCTGGAGCGGCCAGGTTTTATATCGGAAAAGACCGGTTTGAAGCCCGCAAATTGATTATTAAAGACCTTGAAAAAGAGGGATTGCTGGTAAAGACAGAGGAGATCGCCAATAAAGTGGGCTACTCGGAACGTACCGATGCCATTATCGAGCCAAGACTTTCGCTTCAGTGGTTTTGCAAAATGGATGAGCTCAGCAAGCCGGCTCTGGAACACGTTATGAATGATGACATTAGATTTCATCCTGCGAAATTCAAAAACAGCTACCAGCACTGGATTGAAAATATTCGGGACTGGTGTATTTCAAGGCAGCTATGGTGGGGCCATCAGATTCCCGCCTGGTATTTCGGAGACGGCGATGATGACTTTGTGATTGCCCGCACGGCTGACGAGGCCCTTGCAAAAGCGAAAGAAAAATCTGGATAAACAAATCTCACAAAAAATGATATCAGGCAGGATGAGGATGTACTGGATACCTGGTTTTCATCCTGG
>JBBDMD010000091.1:0-1091 GCA_040878515.1 Balneolaceae bacterium
GTAAAGGAATGAAGGGAACCACGACCAAAGATGATGAATATGTAGAACATCTGTTTGTGGCCACTAATCATAATTATATCCTTTTCCTTACCGAAAAAGGAAATTGTTACTGGCTCAAGGTATATGAGATTCCGGAAGGTTCCAGACTTTCAAGAGGCCGGGCCATTGTGAATATGATTGATATTGAGAAGGATGACAGGATCATTACTTTTGTACCTGTGAAAACCCTTGATGAGGAGGAGTATATTCAGAATCACTCCATCATTATGGCAACTGAACAAGGCCAGGTGAAAAAGACAACTCTTGAAGCCTACAGCCGCCCAAGAAGAGATGGAATTATTGCGATTAACATTAAGGAAGGAGACCGGCTTCTTGGTGCTGCTCTTACTGATGGCGACAGCAACATTATTCTTGCCAATAAGAAAGGCAGGGCCATCCGGTTCCACGAAGAAGAAGCCCGCGATATGGGACGAAATACATCCGGTGTTCGCGGAATGAAACTCGATAAAGATGATGAATTGGTTGATATGGTTGTCATCAAAAACACTCACGAAGCAACTGTACTGGCTATCTCCGAAAACGGATACGGTAAACGGTCCCTGGTGGAAGATTACCGTGAACAGAGCCGAGGCGGAAAAGGAGTAATCACATTGAAGGTAACTCCAAAAACAGGAAACCTGATTGCCCTCAAAGAAGTATCCGATAAGGATGATCTGATGGTAATCACCGAGCGCGGCAAAGTAATCCGCATGCAGGTTAAGGGAATTCGAACGATGGGAAGAAACACTCAGGGTGTACGCATCATGCGTCTCGACGACGATGGAAAAATTGGTGCCGTTACCCGGGTTGTTAATGAAGAAGATGACGAGGGTGAAGCGCCTGTTGTAGAATAGAATTCTTTTTCATTTCACTGAACTAACTTAAAAAAGCTCCTGATTTCGGGAGCTTTTTTTTTTGCTCTGTTTTTGGGAGAACTGTCAATTCTCAAAAATTTTAAATATAAAATATCACAACTGCCCAAAACATTCAACGAAATTAAAAGGAGATTACAACCCTGAATAACACCTGTTCTAAATAGAAACGAAGATTTT
>JBBDMD010000092.1:0-1090 GCA_040878515.1 Balneolaceae bacterium
CCTCTCTTCCGGCGGGAAACCGTACCTTAAATTCATCTTCAGATAATTGTTCAATCGTACCGATGGCCCCATCATCGTTGTACCTGATTTTTCCTGTAATTTCCATTTCGCCTCCGGGTATCTGATCAAATTTTACCAGGTTCATCTCTTTTGCCCGGCAGGTGGTATTGATCAGGTCTTCCTTTTCTCCAATGGTAATCACGTTGTTTTCAGCATCTATATGGGTAACATATACCGGTTTCCCCATCGGAAGGCCGAGGCCTCTTCGCTGTCCAATTGTATAAAATGGAAATCCTTTGTGCTCACCAACAATATTTCCATCTTTATCTACAAATATCCCACCACTGACTCTCTCCTCAAGATCTTCCACTTTATCTTTGAGAAATCGATGGTAGTTATTGTCGGGGATAAAACAGATTTCATATGAATCCGGTTTGTTGGCAACGTTCAGCAAACCGTAATCTTCTGCAAACTGCCTGATTTCCGGCTTATGATACTGGCCTAAAGGGAAAATAGTTCGTGCCAGATGTTTTTGCTGAACACCCCAAAGTGCATAGGATTGATCTTTATTATGATCTTTCCCTTTGGATATGATATAGCGTCCATCCTCTTCGCGTACATTTGCGTAATGGCCGGTGGCTATAAAATCGCATCCCAGATTGTCGGCACGCTTTAATAGTGCAGCCCATTTAATATGGGTATTGCATAGCACACAGGGATTGGGTGTGCGCCCGCTGGTATAATCTTCTATAAACCGGTCGATTACCCAGTTTCCGAACTCGTCGCGTATATCTACAATAAAGTGCTTAAACCCGTACTTCACCGCGATATGACGCGCATCGTTCATGGATTCAACCGTGCAGCATCCTGTTTCTTTGCCCGTATCACTACCACTTCTGTGGTAATCCCAGGTTTTCATTGTAATTCCTATTACTTCGTATCCCTGTTCTTTAAGCATTACTGCGGCTACGGATGAATCTACACCCCCACTCATGGCAACAAGGACACGTCCTTTTTTACTCATATCAATTATTTCTTATTTAGCTATACAAAATACGGTTTTTCTGTGTATTTCGTATGAAGAGCTTCA
>JBBDMD010000093.1:0-5498 GCA_040878515.1 Balneolaceae bacterium
ATGAGTCAGCACTCTTTTTTAACATATATAGAGCAAAGATTACGATCTGATCTTCCCGGACGCGAGGCTCAATTTAAAATGTCACCAAAGCCCCTGGACCCGGATATTGTACTGCCGGTACAGAAAACAACTACATCCACTCCAAGCAGTGTTCTTATACCTCTTTTCCCGGATGCTAATCATGAACTTCATATAATATTCACGCTTCGGACAAACAGAATCAGACATGCCGGCCAGATAAGTTTTCCCGGCGGACGAAATGAAAATAACGAGACTTTAAAGCAAACAGCTTTAAGAGAGACAGAAGAAGAAATTGGAGTGGATCAGCGGCTAGTTACTGTACCAGGTTCAATTACACCGTTCTATCTGCACCGAACAGATAATCAGATCACCCCATTTGTTGGTTTCATGAGCCAGAAACCGGAGATGACTCTGAATCCTTATGAAGTGGAAGAGGCATTCACCTGCTCACTCAATAAGCTTTGCAGCGACCAGTCTGTAATATGTGAAAAGTGGACTTTGAATAATTCTGCATTTCATGTTCCATATTGGGACATCCACCGTGTGCCCCTCTGGGGGGCAACGGCTATGATTTTAAGCGAATTACTGGAACTCTACCGGGATTTTCTAAGCGAAAACAACTTCGGTTAATACCACAATCCGGGAAATATTCTAAAAAATTTTTACTTACCGGGTTAGCTTTTTATAGTGAATGCGGGTGGGCTGATTTTCTGTAATTCCCAACCGTTGGCGCCGGTTTTCTTCATACTCCTGGTAGTTACCCTCAAACCAGTTAACCTTACTGTTGCCCTCAAATGCCAGAATATGAGTGGCAACACGGTCGAGAAACCAGCGATCATGCGAGATTACAACTACGCATCCTGCAAACTCCAGAATAGCTTCTTCAAGAGCCCTGAGAGTGTTTACGTCAAGATCGTTGGTCGGCTCATCCAGCAGCAGTACATTGGCTCCCTGCTTAAGAATTTTGGCCAGATGCACGCGGTTTCTCTCACCCCCGGAGATCTCACTCACTTTCTTCTGCTGATCGCTCCCGCTGAAATTAAACCGTGCTACATAAGCCCTGGAATTCACTTCCCGGTTTCCAAGTTTCAATAGTTCATTCCCCCCTGAAATCTCTTCCCATATTGTTTTCTGTGAATCGAGTGGTCTTTTTTGATCTACATATCCCAGTTCTACAGTTTCACCCAGGGTTATGGAGCCGTTATCCGCTTCCTCTTCACCCGTTATCATTTTAAAAAGCGTGGTTTTTCCGGCACCATTTGGGCCAATCACTCCAACAATTCCTCCCGGAGGAAGGCTGAAATTCATATCTTCAATCAGCAGTCTGTCATCATACCCTTTCGTTACATGATCGGCTACAATTACTTTATCGCCCAGACGGTGGCCGGCCGGGATAAAAATTTCCATCTCATCACGCCGTTTCTGATGTTCTTCGGACAGCAGTGATTCATAGGCACTAATCCGTGCTTTACTTTTGGCACGGCGTCCTTTTGGATTCTGATGGATCCATTCAAGCTCCTGCTGAAGTGTTTTCTGGCGTTTGGATTCCTGTTTCTCTTCTTGCTGAAGCCGCTTCTGTTTCTGTTCCAGCCAGGAACTGTAATTCCCTTCGAATGGAATGCCTTCTCCCCTGTCCAGTTCAAGAATCCAGCCGGCAACGTTATCCAGAAAATACCGGTCGTGCGTTACGGCAATAACAGTTCCCTCATAGCGGGCAAGATGTTGCTCCAGCCATCCCACTGATTCAGCATCCAGATGATTAGTTGGCTCATCCAATAGAAGAACGTCCGGTTTTTTCAAGAGGAGCCGGCAAAGGGCAACCCTGCGTTTTTCTCCGCCCGAGAGCAGATCTACTTTGGAATCAGCCGGCGGGCATCGCAGTGCATCCATTGCCTGGTTCAGCTTTGCATCAATATCCCATGCACCTATCTGATCTATCTTCTCCTGAAGCTTGGTCTGTTTTGCGATAAGAGCGTCAAAATCGGCGTCAGGTTCGCTGAATCCGTTATTCACAGCCTCATACTCTTTAACCAAATCCATGGTCTCCTGAACCCCCTCCTGTACAATTTCCAGCACAGTTTTGTCCGGGTCCAGTTCAGGTTCCTGAGAAAGATATCCAAACGTAATTCCTTTCTGGCTGGAGATTTCTCCCAGGTAATCTTCATCCTCGCCGGCTATAATCTTCAACAGGGTACTTTTCCCGGCACCGTTCAATCCCAAAACACCGATTTTGGCTCCATAAAAAAAAGATAAGTAGATATCTTTTAATACTGTTTTTTTGGGTTTATAAATCTTACTGACCCCAACCATCGAAAAAATAATTTTTTGATCACTCAATGTACTGCCTGGTTAAATTTTGATTCTGTTGAATGGCGCTAAATTGTGTTCTTGTTCAGATCACAATTGATCCGCCTTATACTACTCTTCCTGGTAGCTGTTTATAAAAATTGTTTAAACTAAAAAAGCTCTTCAATCCGATTGAAGAGCTTTCAAAATGAATTAAAAAAGTCTTCCCTACCAGCGAAGCAGATTCACTTTGGTGATATCAACCGATAAGTTATTTCTGAAGATTGCTATGATAATTGCCAGCCCGACCACAGCTTCTGCAGCTGCCACAGCTAAAGCAAAGAAAACAAGTATCTGGCCGCTGATATCGCCGTGATAGGCACTAAATGAGATCAGAGATAAATTTACCGCATTCAACATCAGCTCTACACACATAAAAATAACAATCGCGTTTCTGCGAATTAAGACTCCGATAATACCAATTGTAAAAAGGATTGCGCTTAAGGCAAGATACCAGTCAATTTCAATCATGAAGCGTTCCCTGAGTCGTTAGCTTTATATTGTGCCATCATTAGTGCTCCAACCACTGCAGCCGTTAAGAGAATGGCGGTCATTTCAAATGCAAAAAGAAAATCAGTAAAAAGTACATCCCCAACAGCTTCCACTGTTCCCACATGCTGCATATCTTCTGAAATCTGGGGTAACAGGTCGGTAATTCCGCCAAGACTGTAAATAATCTGCCCGAATATTACCACAGCCAGCAAGAATGCCAGTAAATACTTGGCCCTGAATTTATCGAACAAACTTTCCTCATCATCCACATTTAACAGCATAATTACAAAGAGGAAGAGTACCATAATTGCCCCTGCATAAACCAATATCTGAATCAGTGCCAGAAATTGTGCCTGCAGCAGCAGGTAAAGGCCCGCTATGGAAACCATATTAAGCACCAGTAAAAGCGCACTGTTTACCGTGTTTTTATTCAGAACCATCCCCAAAGCAGAAGCAATAGCCAAAACTGCGAGAATTACAAATGTGTATGTTTCCATTCTTTCTATTTATTTAATCAGCATCTAAGGTAGCCAAATTTAAAAATGGCTTCAAGCGAATTCATATAGTTTTGGCCTTTAAAAAAAGTAGATCAAACCTGTGATCCCAATTGTCCAGCAATAGTATGAAAAATAGTGAAATCTTTCCTTCTTTAGCAGTTTAATTAACCAGGACAGAGCCATATAACCGGAAATAAACGATGCTAGAAAACCGGCAAAGAGAACAAATATGGCAGCCGAGTCTATTCCTTTTTCCAAAACTTCAATTGTTTCCAGAAGCATAGCCCCTACAAGTACCGGAAGTACCATTAAAAAAGAAAAATTTGCAACTTGCTGCCGGTCTACTCCGCTGAACAGCCCAACAGATATAGTTGAACCCGCCCGGCTTATTCCGGGAATAATGGCACAGGCCTGTGCTAAACCCATCAATACAGCCCGCCAGGCATTTACCTGCTGATCGGGCTGTTTTACAAACCGTGTGGAGAACAGCAGTGTTCCCGTTACCATCAGCATCACAGATACAAAGAATGGGTTCAAAAACAACTCCTCAATTGCATCTTTCATGGTAAAACCAACAATCATCGCAGGAATCATGCTTAACAGTATAAAATAGCTGAGTAATGTGTTTGGATCTCTCTTTATCCTTCCTGCTTTTATTCCTGCCGGCATAAAACTTTTAAATAGATCAGTGATTATATTAATAATCTCTTTTCTGTAATAGACGGCAATACTGCAAAAAGATCCGAAATGCACCACAATCTCAAACGTGATACCGGCTTCCAAATTTCTGCCCATCAGCTCTTGTGCAAGTACAAGGTGCCCCGAACTGCTTACAGGAAGGAATTCCGTAATGCCCTGTAAGATGCCCAAAAAAATAGCCTGTAATAAATCCATGAAAAAACTGTTAGATGAGGGGCTTATCTTTACATTTATTTTTGTAATCTAAAACCAATTTTTGCAGCTGATTTTAATTATTCGTTCATTATACCCCTTTAAATGAGGTTGCTAAGATAGCAATATAAACAGTAATTTTTTAATAGATTTTAATAAAATGAGTACAGCAGTTGACATGCAGGCCCTGGGTGAGAAAATTGAAACTCACAGCGCCTTTATCGACGATATTTATAAAGAACTGGATAAGGTAATTGTGGGTCAGCGATATATGATCGACCGGCTGCTCATCGGGCTTCTGGCAGATGGGCATGTACTGCTGGAGGGAGTTCCGGGGCTGGCCAAAACATTAACTGTCTCTTCTCTTGCCACCGTGATCAATACAAAATTTCAGCGTATACAATTTACTCCCGATCTGTTGCCTGCTGATTTGATAGGCACCATGATTTACAATCAAAAAGAGTCTGAATTTACCGTCAAAAAAGGCCCGATCTTTTCAAATATTGTTCTGGCTGATGAGATTAACCGTTCACCGGCAAAGGTTCAGAGTGCACTGCTCGAGGCAATGCAGGAAAAACAGGTTACCATCGGAGAAACTACTTTTCCCCTTGAGATTCCATTCCTGGTACTTGCAACGCAAAACCCGGTGGAACAGGAAGGAACTTATACGCTGCCTGAAGCCCAGGTTGACCGTTTTATGCTGAAACTTAAAATCGGGTATCCCTCTGAAAGTGAAGAACTCGAAATAATGAGAAGAATGGCCAAAACCGGCCAAAAACCTATTCTTGATAAGGTAATTGAGCCTCACAAGGTACTGTCTGCAAGAGAAGTGATTAATGATATTTATACAGATGAAAAGGTGGAAAAATATATCATCAATCTTATTTTTGCTACCCGGAACCCGGAAAGGTATAAACTGGATGACCTGAGTGATTTGATCAGTTTCGGTGCATCGCCACGGGCTTCTATCAATCTGAACCTTGCGGCCCGGGCACACGCTTTTATGGAGCACCGCGCTTATGTAACTCCCGAGGATGTAAGAACCATTGCAATGGATGTACTGCGACACAGAATTATTCCTACCTTTGAAGCTGAGGCCGAAAACATCACCTCAGAAGAAATTGTGGACAAAATTTTGTCAACCATTCAGGTGCCTTAATTTTATCAATAGAGCAGATATCCGGGATCGTGCTTCAGTGTGCTGCATCCGGGAATCTTTTACCAGGTCATGTCATTACCAGAAACGAAAAA
>JBBDMD010000094.1:0-5484 GCA_040878515.1 Balneolaceae bacterium
GGGCTTGAACTGCTGGAAGTGTTCAGCCGCCAGCAGTTAAGCGATGTGATGAACAACCTGGAGCCTGATGAACGTGTTGCGCTGATGGAGGAACTTCCCGGCGATTTAACACAGCGGATTTTAAACTCCATGGAGCCCGGGAACATAGCACAGGTTCGGCGGTTGCTGGGCTATCCGCCCGAAAGCATTGGCCGTTTGATGACCACTCAGTATGTGCGAATCAAAAAACAATGGACGGTTGAAAAAAGCTTCGATCATATCCGCAAACATGCCCGCACAGCCGAAACAGTAAACGTTATTTATGTGGTAAACGAAGATGAAAAACTCATCGATGATTTGCGCCTGAACCAGTTGATTCTCGCCGAGCCCGATACCCTTATTGAAGATATAATGGATGAGTCATTTGAGGCTCTGAGTGCATTTGATGACCAGGAAGTAGCGGTAAAAATGCTCAGTAAATATGACCGGGTAGCCCTTCCGGTTGTAGATTCGGGTGGTATTCTTGTAGGGATTGTTACAGTGGATGATGTAATTGACGTAGCTGAAGAAGAAACTACTGAGGATATGCAGCTGATGTCCGGTATGAGTGCTCTTGATAAATACTATTCCGAAACCACAATTTCCCAGATGGTCAGAAAAAGAGTGGGCTGGCTGATTATGCTCTTTTTTGGACAGATGTTCACAGTTACCGCAATGTCTGCTTATGAAGATACTCTTGCTGCTGCGGCAATGCTGGCCCTCTTTATCCCGATGATTATATCCAGCGGAGGTAACTCGGGTTCCCAGGCTGCAACACTGATTATCAGGGCTATTTCAACCGATGACATTAAACTAAAAGAGTGGAAATCTGTTCTGGGCAGAGAACTGGTGTCAGGACTATTTTTAGGAACGATTCTGGGTATTATGGGTTCATTTGTTATAGGAACATGGTTGGTTTTGAGAGGTGAAGCAATGTCGGTGGCCACTGTATTACAGGCCGTTACCGTTGGCAGCAGCCTGATAGGTGTTGTTCTTTTTGGTAATTTAAGCGGTTCCATGCTTCCGTTTCTTATGTCTAAACTGGGACTGGATCCGGCTGTGACATCTGCCCCTTTCGTAGCTACACTTGTGGATGTGACCGGTATTTTTATCTATTTCAGCATTGCGGTCTTACTTCTAACCGGAGTGGTACTTTAAATTTTAAATGATACGTTCAATTTTATGCAAGTTTATTTAGACCTCGTACAGCGGGTGCTGGACAATGGTGTTAAAAAGGAAAACAGAACCGGCACCGATACCCTTTCAAATTTTGCGGAATTCTACAAAGTGGATCTGTCTGATGGATTTCCGCTGCTGACCACAAAAAAAGTTTATTTCCGATCGGTTGTACTGGAATTACTCTGGTATCTGCGCGGGGAGGATCACATACGATGGCTCAGAGATGAAAATGACTGCCATATCTGGGATGCCTGGGCCGATGAAGATGGATATGTGGGGCCCATATACCCGGTTCTGTGGAGACGGTTTCCTACCCTGAAAGCTGATGACGGATCCGTCTATCAACCGCTTGGAAGTGAACAGAAATCGAATTGGAAATATGAAGAATACGATCAGGTTCAGAGAGCTATTCATATGCTTAAAACCAATCCGAACAGCCGCCGGATCGTTGTAAGTACCTGGCACCCCGGTTTACTGGATGAAATGGGACTGCCTCCCTGCCATATCATGTATATTTTTAATGTAGCCAATGGAAAATTGAACTGCCATTTAACACAAAGATCCGGAGATATTGCGTTGGGTATTCCATTTAACCTTGCATGTTACTCTGCATTAACGATCGCAATTGCACAGGAGGTTGGCTTAGAACCCGGAACATTTGCGCATACAATTGTTGACGCCCATATTTATGAAAATCATATAGAGGGTTTAAAAGAACAGCTTCAGAGAAAACCCAGGGCACTTCCCACACTTACACTGGCTAAAAAGCCAATTGATGAACTGGAACTGAGCGATTTTACCCTACATAATTACGATCACCACCCCTCCATTAAGTTTCCGGTTGCCGTATGAAATTGATTTTGATTGCGGCCCACGATCCTGATCTTGTGATTGGAAAAGATGGACAGTTACCATGGCATTACAGCAAAGACCTTAAGTTTTTTAAGAAACAGACAATGGGTTATCCTATTGTGATGGGCCGGGTAGTATTTGAGGAACTGAATAAAAATCCGCTTCCCGGCCGGGATAATATTGTTTTAAGTAAATCTAAAAGCTACGATCACGTAAAAACGTTTTCTGATATAGAAAGCGCACTGGGATATGTGAAAGATCAGGAGAAAGTGTTCATAATTGGAGGAGGGGAGATCTACAGGCAGACTATTGATCTGGCAGATGCTCTGATTATCACCCAAATTAAAAATAAATACGAAGGAGATACCTATTTTCCTGAATACAGGGATCAAATCAGTTCAACCTGGAAACAGGTTTGGAAAGAGGAGCATGAGGAGTTTTCTTTTGTGAAATATGAGAAATCTGTTGATTAGAATTCGTTAATGTTACTTTAACCCATTCAGAGCTGAATAGTTAAAAAAGATTAACTGCATCTTGCCCGCTATTTGCGTTAATTTTGTTCTTATATAAAAGAATGGAAATTAACGACATTACATATAATATTTACAGATTAAATGAGGTTTGGATTTCGAATATCCCGAATCAGGTCCTTTTAATTTCGCTCCTGTTGGTTTTTTCGTTGACAATATACCTGTTTTTTAAAAACAGGCAGCTGTCAAGTAACGGACTGATGGGTAAGGAGCAGTTCTATTACCTGAACTCAATTACACAAGATACAAATCTTGCCTACCTGATTGTGGATTCAAAAAATATTATTCGTTTTGTGAATGATAAATTTTTAGACCAGTATTCGATTACCAAACAACAAGTCAGCAATATCTCACTAAATGACTTAAAAATCGATGCTGAAATCATCGAATTTTTACTGGCCAACGATGAAGGATCATATCGGCTGAATGGTAATAAACACGATATTGAAAGTTTGATTTCCGTAAATCCGATTTCATCAAGTGAGGGAAAGGATTTGGGTAAACTGGTTACAATTGATCGGCATACAGCTTCACTGATCAATAAAAAGGATGATCTCTCACACGATCTGAATACTCCCTTGAACGCCATATTGGGATACAGTGAAGTTTTAGTAACTGATTCTACACTTACCGATGACCAAAAAAAGGTTTTTAAAACCATTCATGAGCAATCGCTTTTGCTAAAAAAAAGAATTGTAGATAAAATTTCTGATTTGGATGATACCGGTTTTAAAACTCCGGTCAGTTCTATTGCCCCACAGGTAAACCACATTCTGGTTGTAGATGACGTTTCAATAAACAGAACATTGCTCAAACTGATTCTCGATAAAAGAGGTTATACAATTACTGAAGCCGTGAATGGAAAAGATGCGATTGAAAAATTCAATGAAGAGAAACCTGATTTGATTTTAATGGATATCAGAATGCCCGTGATGGACGGAATTGAAGCGGTGAAAATACTACGTGAAAATCAATCAAATAAGTCGTTGCCGATTATTGCTGTAACGGCAAGTTCCACTATTAAAACGAAAAGCTTGGTGGAAGACAATGGCTTTAATGCCCTGTTAAAGAAGCCATTTAAAGAAGATGAACTGATCTCAATGATCCAAAAATTCAGCCGCCCTTAATCTGCAAATTCTTCAGATGAACTACATAAGGCTTCACTACAGGCTTGGTTAAAGCAATAATGTGTTTGGTGTCTGCTGCTTTGGAGAACTCAATCGCTTTTTCATCGTCCTCCAGTATCCATATTGATTCGTTCTCATATTTGTAGGCTTCACTATAACTTTCATCATAATCGTAATAGAAGCTTATAGAATGATCATCATAGGGGAATCCGCTTTTCTTTAAAAACGCCCTGGTTCTATCCTGTATATCGCCTACAAATGCTGCTTTCTCTTTTTTCTTAATAAAACTTGTTCTGAAAAGAGAACGGTTTAAAAATCTTCTGCAAAGATCAGATAATATTTTGTCATCATTCTTTTCCCACTCTTTAATGGATATATACACATCATGATCATCCAGTGCGATATACTGTTCCATCATTTTTGAAGTGACCTGTTTTTTAGAACTGGGATTTCTTGTAAGAAAGTATAATAATGCACGAGAAGACGGATCTGCTTTTTCACCCTGTTCCATCAGATAACGCACTCTTAAAAAGATCTTTTTCAGCAAAGAATCCGCACTTAATACGGTTTTATGCAGATAAACCTGCATATACATCAATCTTCTGGAGAGAATGTAATTTTCAATGGCATAGATTCCTTTTTGTTCAATCACAACATTTCCATTCAGAACCCTCATGGTTTTCAATATCCGGTTAATTCCTACAGAGCCTTCCGAAACTCCCGTAAAAAAGCTATCCCGCTTTAAATAGTCCAGTCTATCGATATCCAGCTGCGAAGAGATCAGCTGATGCAGAAATTTTTTTGGGTGCTGATTGGTGAATATTTTTATCGCGGTATTGAGTGCGCCGTCAAACTCTTTATTGAGCACCTGCATAATTTTGAGGCTCATCATTTCATGATTGAAATCAGTAATCAGAGAGTGTTCAAGTGTATGAGAAAGTGGCCCATGGCCAACATCATGCAATAGAATAGCAATCAGAGTTCCGTTGATCTCCGCATCGCTGATGGTAGTATCTTTTTCCCGTAAATTTTTCAGTACCCTCTGGCCAAGCTCCAGCGCGCCAATTGCATGTGAAAAACGGGAGTGTTCAGCAGCCGGAAATACCAGGTATCCAAGTCCTAATTGACGAATCCGACGTAAACGCTGAACATAAGGGTGATCTATAAGATTGAGAATGATACCTTTGGGAACCGTAATAAAACCGTGAATTGGATCGCTGAATATTTTGTACTGGCTGCTTTTATCCATTATCTGTTCCTTTAAATAGAAATTTTTCTTTATGGGTAATCTCAGGTAACCTTACCGGGTGATTCTTCGTCAGATCAAACCAGACACCGGTGGTTTTTGCTACTGCTTTTAACTGGTGTGAATTTTCGCTGTAGATTGCCTGTATGCCTTTAATGCTGCTGTTGCCATACTCATCCACGGATGAACCCACGAGGACGGCACCGGGGAAATGAATCGGTTTGATGTAATCCAGTTCAATATGAACCAGCAAAAAACTATTACCGGATTCCATGGATGCTTTAAATTCTGGTATTTGATAGATAAAATCGATTCTTGCTTCCTCAAAATAACTGTTGAAAACAGCATTATTCACATGATTCAGCGGATCCAGATCTCTGAACCTGATATCGATTTTTGTCCAGTGGTAAAAATGATCAGAATGGTAGGGTATATTCTTCATGTTAAAACATATCATTAAAATGAGATCGTAAAGGTAAATAGAATTCATCAGAAGATAGATACGAATCCCGTTTAAATTAGAACGATTTAA
>JBBDMD010000095.1:0-5469 GCA_040878515.1 Balneolaceae bacterium
TACAGACTGAAGGAGATGCTATTACATTTACATTAACTGAGGAGCTTGCAAATCAAATTGCGGATTACATATGTTCTTTTCATCCGGGCATGAATGGATCAGTTATTGTATCAAGTAATTGATCCCAAAAAAGTAGTTAGACCTTTTGGGGGGTTGATCATTCTTTACAGATTTAATTAAAAAGCAAAATGCGGCTGTTTAGAATTAGCAGTCTCTGTTAGATTTATTAATTAAGGTGAAACAATTATCCACAGTAATGTTGATAATTGGATAAAATACCCGTAATATTGGTGACTCTGCCTTATTTATAATATCTACTCAATATAATATGTCTGTGTAATGTTTGAAGATTTGTCTTCTAAAATAGAATCAGCCGTACAGTCCTTGAAAGGACAGTCGCGAATTACCGATGTTAACATCGCTGAAACCGTCAGAGAAATCCGACGGGCTCTTCTTGATGCGGATGTGAACCTGGAGGTTGCCCGTAAATTTACCGATGATATTAAAGAGCGTGTAATGGGCTCTGATGTATTAACCAGTGTAAATCCCGGTCAGCAGTTTACCAAGATCGTTTATGACGAAATGGTAAAAATTCTGGGAGAAGAGAGATCAGACATTGCTGTTGCACAGAATCCCCCCACGGTTATTTTAATTGCAGGCCTGCAAGGTTCCGGTAAAACAACGTTTTCCGGAAAATTAGCGCGCTATCTGAAAAAAGAGAATAACAGAAATCCGATTATTGCAGCGGCCGACGTATACAGGCCCGCAGCCATCAATCAGCTTAAAACGCTGGCATCCGAAATAGATGTCCCCGTCTATTCCATTGAACAAAAAGATGCGGTTCGTGTAGCCAAAGAGGCAGTTTCGATGGCAAAAAGCCTTGCACTGGATACCGTGATTATCGATACTGCCGGCCGATTGCACGTAGATGAGGCTATGATGAATGAAGTAGCTGAAATCAAGAAGGCCGTAAATCCACACGAAATTTTATTTGTAGTTGATGCCATGACCGGCCAGGATGCTGTAAATACAGCCCGGGCTTTTAATGAAACCATCAATTTTGACGGAGTTGTTTTAACAAAAATGGATGGGGATACGCGCGGCGGGGCAGCTCTATCGATCCGTTCGGTGGTAAATAAACCCATCAAATTTATGAGTACCGGTGAAAAACTGGATGCTCTTTCACCCTTCTATCCCGATCGGCTGGCACAGCGAATTCTGGGGATGGGTGATGTTGTATCGCTTGTGGAAAAAGCGCAGGAACAGTATGATGAGGACCAGGCGGATAAGCTTCAAAAGAAAATACGTTCGGATAAATTTGATCTGGAAGATTTTTACGAACAGATACAGAAAATTAAGAAAATGGGAAATGTTGCTGACCTGGTTGGCATGATTCCCGGTGCCGATAAAGCCATTAAAGATGCAGATCTTGACGAGGATTCTTTTAAGCCTATTGAAGCAATCATCAATTCAATGACTCCCGAAGAACGTCAAAATCCGGATCTATTAAATGGAAGCCGTCGTCGCAGAATTTCAAAAGGTTCCGGAACATCTGTCCGGGAAATTAATGACCTGATCAAGCAATTCGAGCAGATGAAAAAAATGATGAAGACGATGACCAAAATGAATAAAGTAGGCAGAGCCATGGAAGGATTAAAAAATCTTGGGCTGGGCCGCTAATTGATAATAACAGTTTATACAAACCAAACCTTACAGGAGTACATCATTGATTAAGTTACGTTTACAACGCAAAGGACGGAAAAAGAGACCTTTTTACCACATTGTGGTAGCCGACAGCCGTTCGCCAAGAGACGGCCGTATTATTGAACAACTTGGCCGTTTCGACAATGTAAGTGAAAGCAAAGAGCTCACTTATGATGAAGAACGAATTATCCATTGGCTGAAAGTAGGTGCTCAGCCCAGCGATACCGTTCGAAGCATTCTCAGAAAAGAGGGCATCCTTTACAAAATGCACCTGATGCGATGGGGAAAATCAGACGAAGAAATTGCCGCAGCTATTGAAGAGTGGCGAGAGGCAAGGGAAGCTAAAAGTTCTGAATCTGACGAAAGCAGAAAAGCAAAACAGAAGAGCATTCTGAAAGCTGAAGAAAAAGAGTACAAAAAACAGCTCGAAGAGAAAGCCGCTGCGGCAGCTAAAGAACTTGAAAGGAAAAAGGCTGAAAAAGCTGCAGAAGAAAAACAAGAAGCTGAGGCTAAAGCTGAAGTCGAAGAGGCTCCTGCCGAAAAAGAAACCGCCGGGAAAAAGGAAGAAGCTGAAACTAAAGCTGCTGCTGAGCCGAAAAAAGAGGCTAAAGCTGATGATTCTCCCGCAGAAGAGGAAGAGGATATAAAAACCGAAGAACCTGCTGCCGAAGAAAAAGCTAAAGTTAAAACTGAGAAACCTGCTGACGAAGTAAAAGAAGAAGTTAAAGCTCAGAAACCTGCTGCTGAAGAAGAAAAAGCTAAAGCACCGGAAACAGAAGAAGTAGAAGCTAAACAAGAAGAATCAGCTCCTAAACAAAAAGAAGAAGCCAAAGCTGAGGAGCCTGTTGCTGAGGAAGTAAAAGAAGAAAAAGCCGAAGATAAACCAAAAGCTGAGGTTGCCAAAGAACCAAAAGCAGATGCTGAAACTGAAAAAGATGAAGTTTCAAATGTTTCAACGGATATGAATGCTAATGAGGCCATCGATCACATTAAAAACACACCGCTTGAAGAACTGAAGGGCTTTGTTCCTGATGACGAAGAGCGTGTTACTGTGCAGCGAGCCTGGGAAAGCAAACAATCAGAATAATTGCAGGATAAGGCCGGAATGACGCAATCAGCGAATAACCGGTTTATAGAAATTGGTCGCATTGGCAGGCCACACGGACTGGAAGGTACGGTCCGGTTAGTGCCAAATAGTGTTTTTACAGCTGAGTTACTCGATCAAAAATCGATTGTGTTTATGAAAAACAATCGATCTGATCTGATCCCTGTCCGAATCGAATCGATTCAGATTGAGGAGAAAAGAAATCAACAAACGTTCTTTGTAAAATTTGATTCGATCGCCAACAGAACTGATGCCGAACAGGCAATGGGAAAAGCTCTTTTTATTGAAAAAGAGAAACCAGATAGTTTCCAGGCTAAACAGGATGAGCCGGTTTCGATGGTTGGATATGCAGTTGATTATAAAAACCGGGAAATAGGACGTGTACTGGATGTTTTGAAAAATCCCGCACACCTAATCCTGGAAATAAGCTATGAATCCGGTTCTCTGCTCATTCCCTTTGTGGATGAATACATAGAGAAAACGGATCATGAAGAACATACTGTATATTGCCAGAACATAGATCAACTAACAGATCTGTAAATGCTGAGAATAGATATTATATCGGCTGTTCCCGACCTGCTTTCAAGCCCGCTTGAACACAGTATAATCCGACGGGCACGGGAAAAGAAGAAAGTTCAGATTGTTGTTCATGATCTGCGCGACTACTCAACGGATAAACATCATAAAATTGATGACTATCCTTACGGAGGGGGCGCCGGCATGGTCATGACTGCGCAGCCTGTTTTTTCGTGTATTGAAGCATTATGCAGCGAGCGGGATTACGATGAAATACTCTTTACCGCACCTGATGGTATGCAGTTTGAACAGAAAGATGCCAATGAGTTTTCATTGATGAAAAATATCATTATTCTTTGCGGCCATTACAAGGGAATCGATCAGCGCGTCAGGGACGAATTGATCACGAAAGAATTTTCAATCGGGGATTATGTACTCTCCGGTGGTGAACTTCCGGCCTTGGTGATGACAGATGCAATTGTCAGGCTTTTACCCGGAGTATTGGGTGATGCGGAAAGCGCATTGACCGACTCTTTTCAGGAGAATCTTTTAGAGGCTCCTGTTTATACCCGGCCTGCTACATTTCGCGGAATATCCGTTCCGGATGTTTTGCTGTCTGGCGATCATAAACAAATTGATGAATGGCGTAAGAAGAAAGCAATAGAACGCACAAAAGAACGAAGACCCGATTTATACAACCATTTTAAAAAGAATAACTAAAGCCCAACAACGAGGACAATACCATGGATAAAATGAAATTAGTAGAACAGACCGTTATGCGAGACGATCTGCCGGAATTTACAGCCGGAGACACCGTAAACGTTCACTATCGTGTTCGTGAGGGAGAAAAAGAGCGTATTCAGCAATACGAAGGTATTGTGATTAATGAGCGCGGAAGCGGTGCAAACAAAACATTTACCGTTCGTAAAATGTCCGGAAGTGTGGGTGTTGAACGTATTTTTCCTCTCTATTCTCCTTTCATTGCAAAAATAGATGTTAAGAAAAAAGGTAAGGTAAGACGATCTAAACTGTTTTATCTACGTGACAGACGGGGTAAATCTGCACGTATTCAGGAAAAAGAAAATCTGAATCGTCCGAAAACATAATCATTCATATTAAGAGGCGGAGCATAAAACGGTCCGCCTTTTTTATGCATTCTTCTTCCCTATATTTATAAAAAACCTGTAAAGTTTTCTACTCACCCCGGATTGTTTATCAGTTCCGGACTAAAGAAATACTCGGAATATAATTTTTATACAATGAATATTATTTTATTTGGCCCTCCCGGTGCAGGAAAAGGGACTCAGGCAGAAAAAATTAAAAATTATTTTAATCTCCCCCATCTGTCCACAGGCAATATTTTCCGCTCTAATATCAAAAACGAAACGCCTCTTGGGAAAAAAGTTAAATCTATTCTGGACAGCGGAAAACTGGTTTCCGACGAAATCGTCGTAGATCTTGTTGTTGATGAACTGGAAAATAAAAAGTACAACAACGGCGTGATTTTTGATGGTTTTCCAAGAACTGTTCACCAGGCCGAAGCTTTAGATGCATATCTGCAAAAAAAAGACTCTCAAATTGATGCCTTTTTGATTTTAAAAGTTCCTGAACAGGAATTGATCAATCGAATTCTAAGCAGGGAAGACGGCAGAAGCGATGATACACCTGAAAAAATTAAAACCCGTTTAAAGGTTTACAGGGATGAAACTGAACCTGTACTTACCCATTATGAAAAGAAAGGTGCCGTAAAGAAGATTAATGGCGTTGGAAGTATTGACGATATCTTTGGCCGCATTAAAAAAGCTCTTTCTTAGCAGTAAATAGCTGTAGCTCTACAATCCTTTAGGATTTTGTTACTTTTTTTGATTCTATGTCGATTTGTAGGGGGAGTACCGAATTAAGAATTAAGTGACTCATAAATAGGTCATAAACCTGCATTAAAAAATCATTCATTAGGTCCATATCAAGAAATGGAAACTCCAAATCGAAAATCGGACTTCGCTACGTCTTTACATCGTTAAATCAATCATTTACGATTTACATAGAGCCTTTGATGTTCACTCTTTTCCCCGGATTATGCACCAAAAAATTAGGTGTCACCTCACTTCTGAAGCTAACAGACTGATGATGGCGGGGGTTACATC
>JBBDMD010000096.1:0-1080 GCA_040878515.1 Balneolaceae bacterium
GCGGATCTGATGCGATGGGTCTGGCCGAAACCGTGCGAAGTGAGATGGAGAACATAGTATCCATTCTTCCGGCAGACATTACCATTCAGTTGGAACGAGATTCTACAGAAGACCTCAGGGCACAATTCGGTGACCTACAGTACCAGTCGATGTTTAGCCTTCTATTCGTATTTATCATATTACTGCTGTTTATCCGCCGATTCAGAGCCCCTTTTGTAATCCTGGGAAGCATCCTTTTTTCATTGCTGATGAGCCTTAGCATCCTCTTTTTTATGGATTATACCCTCAACGTGCTCACCCTTGCCGGCCTGACCGTCGCGCTGGGTATGATCATCGATAATGCAGTGGTCGTATTTGAACAGTTGAACCCGAAACTGCCGAAAGATAGAAATGAGAGGATCAATCATATAAAAAATGAGTTGCCCTATACGTTTGTGCCGGTATTGGGAAGTACACTCACGACGGTAGGTATATTCATACCCCTCTTTTTTGCAATGGAAGAGTTACAGCTTTTTCTGGTTCCGCTTGCCGTGGCACTTACGCTCACCCTGGTATCATCCGTACTAATCGCGATGAGCTGGATTCCCTATTCGCTGATTTGGCTGGTACAGCCCGGTGTGAAGAAAGAGGAACGATTGATCAAAAAAAAAATAGACAAGCTGATCGATGCCGGTATGCTGCGCACGTTTTATTGGCGACATCGGCTGCGATGGGTTTTTTATATTGGATTATTGATTGTATTCGGACTTCCATTTTTTGCAATTGATGAACCGGATTGGGAAGATACCCGATGGCCCGAATTTACCCGTGTTTATTTCGATAACCGGAGTGAAGTGGATCCGCTGGTAGGCGGATTGACCTACAAATTTTTTAATGAAACCTATTTCGGAACGCCCTGGAGCAGGTCTCAACAGGAGAGTATTTTTATTAACATCCGCACACCTCAGGGTACACCGATGGAAGAGATCGATAAGATGGCGCGGAATTTTGAGGCCATTGCACTGCCCTATCAGGAAGCGTTCGACTATTTTGAAGCGGATATTTCAGAATATTATGGAGCACGGCTGCGGTTTTATATCA
>JBBDMD010000097.1:0-5443 GCA_040878515.1 Balneolaceae bacterium
GGCCAGCCTTTGTCGGCCAGTATCCCGCACATCACCGGGCCGGGCGTATGAATTGCCAGGGCATTCCCTATTTGCGGGCGCATTAATGCGTTTTCCGTACCTGAAAATGTTTGCTGATCAAGATGGGAATAGCTGGATCCGGGATCCCAGGGATTAGGTGCAAAAAGGGGGGCCGGAAGGCCTTCATAAACCGAACTGGTTTCATCACCTGTAAAAAAGAGCCCTCCGTTTTGACCGGTAACGGCTTCATATAATTGCGAGGATGGATTCGGATAAATCAATGTATTAGTAATTTCAATATTGTTGCCATCTACAACAAATCGGTCATATATAATGGGATCCGATTCATTTACAGGGGTATCCGGATCATCTCCTAACCCCCATTCAGCCGTTTCCGTATCTTCATCTCCTCTGACAGATCCTGTAAAACCGATACCATGGCCCAATTCATGAAGAACCACTGTTACAAAGTCGATTCGTCCTGAAGGAGTATTCGCATCCGTTCCAAAGTACCAGGAATTAAAACTGGAATTCATATTCACTACAATATCGTAGTTCACTTCATTGGAGGTTCCCTGTGTTTCTTCTACAATATCCCTTCCTGATATCGCGCTTCCCTGAGCTATAGAGTACCATGTGTCTGCCTCGCCGCCATTAACCTGAACTATAAGTGTGGGGCCCGCACTTCCCAGCGTATTCTCTTCCAGCTCAACCCAGTTAGCCTGTACACGAATGGGTATTTCTGATTCGATATGTGATTCCCAGATTCCTACTGCATGGTTAAATGCAGTAATCGCATTATTAGGCCAAGATGGGCCACCATCCTCGCTAAAATAATCAATCTGAAAATTTGAATTCTTTACCTGATTAAATTCTTTTGAAGCGATCTCTTCGGGCCTGATAAAGAAAAATTCATTTTCATGGGTAGGCTCAATAGTACAAATATGTCCAACCTCCGGTGCCTCCATAACTTTAATGATGGCTGATTCGGCACCCGCAGAGTGCTGGCCAAATAAATTTGCAGTCAGTAAAAAGAGAAATAGAAATTGCGCACAAATAGTATTAAATAGTCTCATAAACTCCTTCAAAAATATTATTATAGTCTCTTTTTCAATAACCGGAAACGGATATTACAACTTTTTTATTTAAATGAGTAAGTATAAATAAATCAATATATCTATTATCCAATGAATAGAATCTGATCTGCCTGCGTTCAATAACCGGACAAAACTACAAATTATTTCAATGACAGCAAGTATTCAAAACAGATCTTTACAAATTAATATAGCAGGATTCATTTTCTGGGTGGGCATCTGCTACCTGGTTGCATGGGCCGGGGCACAGGTTTCACCCGGTATAGCTTCATCAGATTGGTATGATGCATTAAATAAACCATCATGGAACCCTCCCGGGTGGATTTTTGGTCCGGTCTGGACACTTCTTTACACCCTGATGGGGATAGCGGCCTGGCAAATCTGGCGGAAATATGGTTTCAATGAAGCTAAAATTTCGCTCAGTTTCTTTCTGATACAGCTGGCCCTGAACGGGTTGTGGTCTCAGCTCTTTTTCGGCTTGCAAAACCCCGGTGCAGCATTTTTTGAAATTATCATCCTGCTGATTGCCATTATCATAACAACAGTACTGTTTTTTCAAAAGCAGAAAACAGCCGGGTGGCTGATGCTGCCCTATATTTTATGGGTGGGTTTTGCCACCCTGCTAAACGGCACCATCTGGATGATTAACTAATGTTACTGTTTTTATGAAAACCGGTCTGCAAGCCGGTTGATCAGGTAACCGCTCTCTTTCAGGGCCTGGCTGGCAAAACTCCCAAAAAAATCGGTTACGGCCTCAAACTCCCTGATAAATCCTTTTTTATCATCTTTTTCTACCATTTTCATTAACGATTGATGGTGCTTGAAAAATGACAGGAGCAGCTCTCTGCGTTCCCTGTTCGAAAAGACGATATCAGCATAGAGCTCTGCATCCTGAGCAAAAATACGGCCGGTCATCATCAATTCGGCCCTGTATATGGGGCTCGAGTAATCCAGCATTTCAGAGGGATTCAGATCATATTCCTTCATAAAGGATCCATGCAGCAGAGCTACAAAATGGCGAAGGCCCTGCACCAGGTTCATGACATGATCATGTTTCTGGGGATCTGCCTCCATCACTCTCATTCCCCACAATTTACACTGCTCCTCAAACCATTTTCCTTTTTCTGAATCGCGCCCGGAACAGAATACCATCAGTTGTTTGGACAGATTGGGAACATCCGGGCCGTGCATCGGGTGCAGGCCAATTACGGGGCCTTCATGTACTTCCAGCATCTTCTTCAGCGGATCTTTTTTATTGCTTGTGAAGTCAGTGAGAATTGTATCTTTATTGAGTTTTGGAGCAATCCGCTCTATCACCTGATTTGTTACATTAATCGGCACCGTGATAATCACCAGGTCTAGTTTGGGAGCCATCTCTTCCAGCTCGTACCAGTTGCCTTTATCAATACTGTAGGTTTGATGGCCGCTTTGATTTGCAAATTTCCGGTAGAGTGACCCCATTCCACCACTGCCGCCTACAAAAAGAATATGTTTCGGATTTTCTGTAGACCTCGGAAATTTTTTTGCAGATTGCGTGGCACGTGAAGCAGCCATCACCATTCTTAAAAAATCTTCAGCCCAGTCGGGATCGAGCCCCCGCTGCTCGGCTTTATCACGGAAAGATGTTGTTTTTTCCTGCTCACGCTTTGCCACAAAAACCGGAAGTTGATTTTCTACTTTTCGCTGCAATACATTCTGAACTACTTCTTTTCTTTTTTGCAGCAGATCCAGAATCTGTTCGTCTATTACATCTATTTGTGATCTCTGGTTTTTCAGTTGTTTTTGATCGGGCATCGTCAGGTCGTAAATATCGGTTTTAAATATTGGTCAGCTTGGTCATACATTTAATATGATTTATCTGCACAGAAACTGCTCCTGAAAACGGTATTGATTTATCGATTCAGGCACTTAAATAACATCTTCTGTGATACAGAAAAGGATGAAAGGTACTCTAAAAACTGCAAAAATGTGTAATAACAGAATGATTTAACCATGAAATAGTTTTATTCCGTTTTATACATAACTATCTTTAAGCTTATGTCGAGATTTAAACTTCATTCCCCGTGGGAGCCTGCAGGCGATCAGCCCAATGCAATTGAGGAACTAACCGAAGGGATCCATCAAAACGATAAATTCCAGACACTTCTGGGTATCACAGGATCCGGTAAGACCCGAACAGTAGCGGGTGTGATCGAAAATGTGCAGAAACCAACATTGGTCATGAGCCATAATAAAACGCTGGCTGCACAGCTTTATCGTGAATTAAGTGACTTTTTTCCGGAAAACCGGGTTGAATTTTTCATCTCCTATTACGACTACTATCAGCCTGAAGCTTATATTTCGAGCCAGGATAAATACATTGAAAAAGATTTATCTATCAATGAAGAGATACAGCGGCTGAGGCTTCGTGCCACAAGTTCGCTTCTGTCGGGCAGGCGGGATGTGATTATCGTCTCATCCGTAAGCTGTATCTATGGCATCGGATCACCCTCTGAGTACGAAAAACTCATTATACAGCTGGAACTGGAACAGCAAATCCCAAGGAACACCCTCCTTTACGATCTGGTGGATCTGCACTATACCAGGAATGATCATGAATTTACCCGTGGCACATTCCGGGTTCGCGGTGATGTAGTGGACATCTATCCGGCCTACTCAGAGGAGGGGCTCAGGATCACGCTCTGGGGAGATGAAATTGAAAAGATGGAGGTGTTCAATGTGGATACCGGTGAGATTCTGGATGAAGTCGAAGAATTCAGAATTTATCCTGCCTCCCATTACGTAACCACACAGGGGCGTCTTGAAGAGGCGATTGGCCAGATCCGCGATGAAATGCACTGGCGCGTGGAAATTCTTCAGGATGAACAGCGATTTTTGGAGGCCAAGCGATTACAGCAGAGAACCCTTTTTGACATCGAGATGATGCAGGAGATCGGATACTGCTCGGGAATTGAAAACTATTCGAGATATCTGAGTGCGCGAAAACCCGGTGAAAGGCCCTACTGCCTGATGGATTATTTTCCGGATGACTATCTCCTTGTGGTTGACGAAAGTCATCAGACGGTTCCCCAGATAGGAGCCATGTACGGAGGCGACAGATCCCGGAAAATGGAACTTGTTGAGCATGGATTCAGGCTGCCATCCGCACTTGACAACCGGCCGCTTACCTTTGAAGAGTGGGAATCGATGATTAATCAGGCCATTTTTGTAAGTGCAACGCCAAGTGATTATGAGCTGGAGCAGTCGGCAGGAGTGTATGTGGAACAAATTATCCGGCCAACAGGCCTTATGGAACCTGAAATTGAGGTTCGTCCACTGGACACACAGGTTGATGACCTTCTGGAAGAAATCAGGCAGCGGGTGGAAAAAAATGAACGTGTTCTATGTATCACCCTTACTAAACGGCTGAGCGAAGAACTGAGCGAATATCTGAAAAATCTTGGGATCAGTGCCGCATATATGCATAGCGAGCTGGATGCAATGCAGCGTGTAGAAGTTCTCTATAAATTCAGGCGCGGCGATTTTAATGTGCTGGTGGGGATTAATCTCTTAAGAGAGGGAATTGATATTCCGGAACTGAGTTTAGTGGCCATCCTCGACGCCGATAAAGAAGGGTTTTTGCGTTCGGAAACCTCACTGTTCCAGATTGTTGGCCGGGCAGCACGAAATGTTGGCGGCAAGGCCATTTTATATGCCAATAAAATGACCAAGAGTATTCAAAAAGTGCTGGATGAAACCAACCGGCGCCGGAAAATCCAGCAGGAGTACAATGAAAAACATGGAATTACACCTCAGACCATTGTAAAAGAACTGAAACCACTGGTAGATCCGGCCCTGATTTCAACCCAGGATTTCACCCTGGACCCAATACCCGGTAAAGCTGACGATGAATATCTGGAAGTTGTTAAAGTGGCCGAAGAGGGGATAAAATACAAAGCAAATCCGGCCATGAAAGAAGTTACATTTGATAACAAGGATAAATTTCTTGAATATCTGCGTGAATCAATGATAACTTCTGCAAAAAACATGGAATTTGAAGAGGCTGCGCGAATTCGCGATCAAATTGCTAAATTAGAAAAAGAACTATAGTCACTAAATCACAAATATGAGCACTCTGCATTTTATTAAAAATTTTATCAAGGATCGCGATGTAGCGTCCATTACCCCCACCTCTAAACGATGTGTTAAAAAAGTTTGTAATCACATCGACTTTACCAAAGATTTCACACTTGTTGAATACGGCCCCGGGGATGGAGTTTTTTCCCGGTTTCTGCTTGAAAAAATGTCGCCAGGCTCGCGGCTTATTTTAATAGAAGCAAATGAGAACTTTGTAAAACATTTGAAAGAGT
>JBBDMD010000098.1:0-1055 GCA_040878515.1 Balneolaceae bacterium
GTTCATCAGCAACACCAAGCACAAAGCTTAGATCTGCCTGGCCGTCTGCACCCGGTGGTGTTGGCAGGCACAAAAATAATATATCCGATTTTTTGAATGTATCTTCAAGATCACTGGTAAAAGTGAGGCGTTTTTCCCGGATTGTCCTGTCGAACACCCGGTTCAAACCCGGTTCGTAAATAGGGACATCCCCGTTACGCATCCGGTCTACCTTGTTTTGATCAATATCCACGCATATTACATTATTTCCACTGTCGGCAAAACAAGTTCCGCTTACAAGGCCCACATATCCGGTTCCTACTACACCTATGTTCATTTTTTATCGCTCAATGTTTAAAATTTCCAGTTCCAATGTACCTGCGGGTACGTCAACTTCTACAACATCTCCAACCTCTTTCCCAAGTATAGCCTGCCCGATTGGAGAATCCACTGATATTTTACCTTTTTTAAAATCAGCTTCATCTTTCGAAACAAGGATATATTTCATCTCCTTATTTGTTTTCTTATTCAGGATGGTAATGGTCGACAACAGGTACGCTTTCGATGTGTCAATATCCTTCTCATCCAGAATAGATGCTGTAGCCAATGTATTTTCAAGTTCTGCAATTCTCTTTTCAAGGTATCCCTGGGCTTCTTTCGCAGCATCGTATTCCGCATTTTCACTCAGGTCGCCTTTGGCCCGGGCTTCGGCTATCTCTTCAGCTATCTCTTTTCTGCCCCGGGTTTTAAGGTCTCTTAATTCAGCATTAAGTTTCTCGTAACCTTCCTTGGATAGATAATTTTTCTTCATACCTTATATTTGTATTCTAATGATCTATTAAATAAAAATAGCAGCTAATTAACTGCTATATGGATAATTTCTCGTAATTTTTTTTATCTATTAAAAATAGGGCGTTCAGAACTGTTTCCCAACCGAAATTTTACCCGTCTTCAGTAAATCCGTTAGTATCAAAAAATCCCGGAAAATGAATTCACAGGATTCTTTAGAGGACTTACCCCATTTTTTGTGTGATTTATTCGTTTGATGCTCTACATTCTTTTTGTTTGTCCAAGGA